>JAUVBO010000722.1 GCA_030591195.1 Pseudomonadota bacterium | reverse complement strand
CGTTGACCGAGAAGCGTCCGGTCTGCGCGTCGTGGGTCACGGCGCCGGCCTTGTAGAGATAGTTGAAGGCGACCAGCACGGCCTTGCCGTGGGCCTCCTCGGTGCCGAAGCGCACCGCGCGGAAGACGCCGGCGAGGTAGGTCGCGGGCAGGCTCTTGCGCATCTTCTTCGGCAGGGCGCCCTTGCCCACCAGGTAGGCGCCGTTGACCAGCCCGGCGATGTCGGCCTTGCACTCCTCGATCGCGGTGTAGAGTTCCTTGAGCTCGACGTTGACGCTCGTCTGGCGACCGTCGACGGTGATCCGCCCCGGCCCCATGCCGTGGGCCATCTCGTGCAGCAGGATGTCGGTGAAGTAGGTCTCGAAGTCGATCCGCTCGACCAGGGCCGTGTCGACGACCTGCTTGGCGATCGGCATCAGCACCCGGTTGAACTTGGCCTCGGTGACGTTCTTCAGCATCACCGTCTTGCTGCCCTTCTTGGTCCTCACGCGCTCGTCGTTGGGGAGGTTGAAGGCGGCGGTCTGGACGCCGGCGCGGGTGTCGCCGCCGGTGAAGAGCTCGATCACCACGCTGATCGGCGAGGCGGAGCCACGCTTGGTGGCGTACTTCGGGTCGAGGGGCAGGTGTCGCTCGACCTCGGCGTTGTGCTTGGCCAGCAGCTGCAGCCGGGCGCTGTACTCCGGGTCGCGCAGGGTGATGAACGACTCGAAGGCCGCCTTGTAGCCCATCAGCTTGTCTTCGTAGACCTCGTAGGGACCGATGACCACCTCGATCGGGCTGTCGCCGAGGTCCATCCAGGCCATGTCGCTGTCGAAGTAGTCGTTCGACAGCAGCGCCTCGGCCCGCTTGCCGAGGTAGGCGCGCAGCAGCTTGTGGCTTGTTTCCACGGCGGCCTGGGAGAGCAGGGTGGCGATCTTCTTCAGCCGCCCGGCGTAGGCGGCGCTGTAGGGCACGGCCTTGAGCTTCTTGCCGTCGCGGCGGATCAGCGAGAAGTAGCCCCTGAACGCCTTGGCCTGGGCCGGGTTGGCCTTGACGTAGGCCTCGAGCTCGGCCCTGGTCAGGTCCTCGGGGTAGTATCCGGCGCCGTCGGGCTTGGTCTTCTCACCGACGAACGGCTCGTCGTCCTTCAGCCGGTCCCACGGGCCGTACATGATGTCGAAGTAGTCGAGGGCCGCCTGGGGGGCCTTGGCCGCGACGAGCCTGGCGCGTAGCGCGCGGTTATCCGCCGAGACCTGGTCGAGGAAGATGTCGTCGATGATCAGCGCTGCCTGGACCAGCAGCTTGAGCACCTTGCGATCCTCGGCGCTGACCAGCTTCTCGTCGAAGTCGACGTCGGTCGGGACGAACTGGGCCAGCCGCTGCTCGATGTCCTTGGCGATCTTCAGCTCGGGTTGAGTCACGGTGCCTCCCTTCTTCGCGATCGGGGTCGCGCTGCCGGGCTTCGCCGGCTTCGCGGCGCTGTTCGGCTTGTCGGTCTGCTTGCAGCCAGCCACGCTCAGCGCGGCGGCCACGATCGCGATCATCCATCGTGCTCTCATCTGCGGTTCCTCACTCGGTGACGTGCCCCGATCGACCAGGGGGCAGAGGATAATACGCCTACCATCTGGAGGGGCGCTCGGCCAGCCCACTGCGGCCCGGGAGCCCCGAGCGGGTCAGGGGGAGGCTTCGGCGATGGTCCTCCGAAAGAGCTCAGGATAGCAGCTGCTGAAGCGCTCGGTTTCCTGTCGATCGGGGAGATGCACGCCGACCACCTGCTCCTCCCGAGTGGTGCCCACGACCCAACGGTCGCCGCGCAACCACATGTCGCTGTGCTTGTGGTGATACCAGCTGCCGTCTTCCCTCCTTCGCGCCTCGTCGACGCTGCAGCTCCAGCGGTAGCCGTCCGCTCTGTCGCGGCCGAAGTCGAACAACACGTTGACCAGGTACGGGTTGACCCCCGACGAGTCGGCCGGCCATCCGTCGGCATAAGCGCGCTCGAGCCGCGTCAGCTTCTCGACGAACGGGCGGTACCTCCCGGCGACGAAGCCCCCGTGGATCGGACCCTTGCAGCGGCTGATCACCTGCGTGACCTTGGCGGCGTTGGAGGCTCGCGTCGTCCGGTCCGGTGGCCCGTAGCCGCCTGGGTCGAGCCGAGCCGCGCTTCGTACGGAATAGAGGCATCCGGGCACGCGGTCGAGCTCGTCGAACAGGGGCGCAATCGTCCCCTGGAACCAGCCGGTGACGTCGAAATAGGCGATCGCGTGACGCCGGAAGTGCCGCTCGATGATCGGCCGCGCGTCGACGAACCGGTCGTTGACCGGCGCGGCCTCGCCGCCATGCCCCGCCTGGAGACGCTCGAGCCGTGCCCCGAGGGCGGTCGACATCGCCCGTCCCTCTTCGCTGAGCCCGTAGTCGAGGACGAGCACCTCGCCCTGGTAGTCACCGAGGGATCTGAGGCTGGCCAGCCACTCGCTGAGCAGCCGCTCGTCGCCGCGGCTGGCGCTGGTGAACACGAGCGTCTTCATTGGCTGGCCGACCGCTGCCCCCGGGCCTGCTTCAGGCACCGCCCACTCACACCGCTTGCAGATGAAGTCGCGGGGCGACGCGCTGGCGCCGCTGACCCGCTGGCGCAGGCTCTCGTACTCCGCCGAGCTGAGGATCTCGCCCAGCGAGCGCTCGCCGATGTGGGCGAAGCGCGTCTCGTGCTCCCAGTCCATGCAGCAGAGCACCATCTCGCCGGTGGCGCGGAAGTGCAGCCAGCGATCGCGCCCCTCCTTGCACGCCGTGACGGCGCTGTGCAGGATCTTGCCCGTGTAGAACCCGGCGCGTGAGGAGAAGTCAAAGAGCACCTTCCGCCGCTTGACGTCGCGCCAGGCCGGCGAGGTGACGGTGGTCAGCCGGCCCGCGCGCTCGATCTCCGCGATGCTGCGGACGATCTCGTCGACCTGCGCTGCGTCGACCCGCAGCCCGGTTACCCGGTTGAACGAGTGGACGTCGTGGCCGTACAGAGACAGCCACAGCAGGTCGAAGTCGGACCCGATCAACTCCCGCTGGCGCCGGGCCAACAGCAGCCCATTGGTGAAGCAGACCAGGTGCGCCCGGGGCAGTCTCTGGCGCACGGCGCGGGCCCGCTCGAACAGCTTGCCGTCGAGCAGGGGCTCGTTCTGGAAGAAGAGATTGACCTCCACCGCCTCGACGACCCGGCCGTCAACCACCTGCTCGGCGACCTCGTCGACGATGCGGAGAAAGAGCTGATCGTCGATGGCCTGGCCGCTGTGCTCGACGCTCTTGTGTGGGCACATGATGCACGAGCAGTTGCAGGCATCGACGGTCTGGATCTGGATTGCGGTGATCGGGCGCTTCAAGCGAGGTCTCCACGGTGCTCACGGTGCTCGCGCTGCTCAGGTTGCCCAGAGGAT
>JAUVBO010000703.1 GCA_030591195.1 Pseudomonadota bacterium | reverse complement strand
TCCTTGAGGGTAGTTATCCGCCCAACCCTCGAGTTGACAAGGCATGGGTCAGCCGGTAGCTTCTACCGGTCGCTGACGCGTGTATGATGCAGGGCGTTGATGTCGGTCGGAGCCGACAGGTGGCAGATCGGTGAATCCGAGAAAGACCGGTTCTCCGCTCCCGACGGGCTGACAAAGGGACACCAATGAGCACGACGCAAACCCCCCATTGGCAAGTCAACAGAAGCGGCGACGACGTCATGGTCGAGATCGAGGGCGAGATCACCGAGGACGTCGACTTCGCGCCCTTGGAGGAAGAGCTCACGGATATTGGTGGCACCCTCACTTTCGACCTCAGCGGCATCGGGCGATTGAACTCATCGGGCGTCCGTCACTGGGTAAACTTCATGCGAGCGCTCGGGGAGAAGAAGACCAAGGAGATCCTCTACGAGCGCTGCTCGGTGCCGATCGTTGACCAGATCAACATGATCAATGACTTCCAGGGAACCGCGAAGATCGTGTCGATCTATGCCCCGTACCTCAACGAGGAGACCGACGACGAGACGCAAAAGCTGTTGCAGGTCGCCGACATTGAGGATCCAACAAACCCGCCCACGTTCAAGGATGCCGACGGCCGTCTCTGGGAGCTCGACGAGTTGCCCGAACGATTCTTCGCCTTCCTGCTGTACAAGGCGAGCAGTACGGACTAGCGAGATCTTCGCGTGAGCGGCTCGACACGCTAGCGCGGCCCTGACCGTCGCCGGGGAGTTCATAAGGAGCGGGCGGGGGCGCTTGGACTTGATCCGCTACGCCGGACAGGTTCTTGGTCATGCCGCAGCTCGCTGCTGATCATCGCCGGCGGAAGGCCGAATCAGCGGTTGGTCGGAGCTTGCCGTGAAGGTGCTGTGGGCGCCGCTGACCTATGCTCCTACCGGCAGGCTCACCGTGAAGGTCGCCCCCTGCGCCGGCGCGCTGCTGACGCGGATCTCGCCGCCGTGGCGCTCGACGATCTGACGGCAGGTGGCCAGCCCGACGCCGAGCTTGACGCGGCTGTCGCCCGAGGAGAACTGCAGATCGAACAGCCGCTCGAGCCGGTCGGCAGCGATGCCGCGGCCGTCGTCGGAGAGTTCGACGCTCACCCTGTCGCCGCTCGCACCGTCGCCGCGTGCGCTGGTGCGGATCGTGATCACCCCCTCGCCGCCGATCGCCTGGCCGGCGTTGCGCAGCAGGTGCATGAAGACCTGGTTCAGGTCGGCCTGGTTACCGAGGACTGTCGGGATCTCGCCGTACTCGCGGACAACCTCGGCCCCGGGCGGAAGCTCGTGCCGCAGCAGGTCGATGGTGCAATCGAGGCAGCGGTGCAGGTCCACCGCGCGCTGCTCGGCGCCGTCGAGGTGGACGAAGCTCTTGAGGTTGTCCACCAGGGCCGCGACGCGCTGCCCCGAGCTCGACACCACGGCGTTGCTGTCGGTGACGATGTCGAGGGCGCGGGTGATCTTCGGCTCGGCGCCACCGTCGGCCTGGGCCAGCCCGGCGCGAATCCGGCCCACCGCGCGGTCGATGGTGTCGGCGGCGGAGACGATGGCGCCGGTGGGGGTGCTCACCTCATGGGTCACCCCCGCGACGAGCCGGCCGAGGGCGGCCGCCTTCTCGGTCTGCACCAGTCTCACCTGCGCCTCCTCGAGGTGCCGGGTCCGCTCCTCGACCTTGGCCTCCAGCCCGACGTTGAGCTCCTGGATCCGACCCAGCTGGTAGCGGTTGATCGCGAGGTAGAACTGGATCGAGCCGACGAGAACGAAGGCCTGCACCAGCAACTGCTCCTGGATCCCCTTCACGGCGAAGATGATGCCGATCACCGGGCCGGGGACCATGATCAACAAGATGCCGATCAGGTTGGACCGCAGGTAGGTCCTGCGCGGGCCTGGCCGGGCCTCTCGGAGCGCCTTGATCATGAAGACCATGATCATCGCCGCGACGAGCACCACCGCCGCGATGACGAAGACCACGGTCGAGGGGGTCAGCTTGGGGTAGAAGCCGCCGCCGGGCCGATGCACGATGTCCACCAGGAACACGACGTGGAACAACACGCCCACCGCCAGCAGCACCAGCGAAATCGCAAAGACGTGGGTCCGGACCCGGAGCCCCAAGATACGGTCCTGCATCCTCGACAGGAAGCCGGTGCAGGCCAGCACGTGAAACAGCGCCGCGGCGGGGACCAGGATCCCGACCGTGAACGCGACGTGCATCGTGACGCGGAAGGTGGACAGCGTCGTCGCCTGGCTCATCAGGAAGGTGACGCTGGTGTCGATGGCCAGGGCCCCGGCGAAGACCGCGAAGGCGATCGAGGTGATCTCCCGCGGGCGGTTGAAGAAGCCCATCAGCGAGAGCACGGCGAACATCACGATGCTCGCCAGGGAGGTCACGTCATCGAACTGGTACACCCATCGGAGCATAAGACGGACCCGACGGGCTGTTCAAGGCGGCCATCTAATGCCACCGTGTCGTCGAAGGGCCAAGCAGGGAGGGCACTTTGGATGTTGTGCAGCAGAACAGCACTGGGGCTCGTGGGCCTGCTCGCTGCCAGCGCCGGATGCAGCGGCGATCTCGTCGGTGAGCGGTCGAGCGCTGACGGGAGCTCGGGCGATGCCCCGGCCACACCGGGGCCCGTGGTCGACGGACCGCCCACGGCCATCGACGGATCGCCACCGCCCGTGCCAGACGGACCCCCTCCCGCCGATGGTACGGCGACCGACCAGCAACCCCCAGCGACCGACGGCGGCGCCCCGGACCAGGCGCCGCCCTTTCCGCTGCAAAACGGCCAGGCGACCTACTACGACGCCGACGGCTCGGGCAACTGCTCGTTCGACCCCTCGCCCGGCGACCTGATGGTCGCGGCGATGAACCAAACCGACTACCAGAGCTCGGAGGCCTGCGGCGCCTGCGTCGAGGTCATCGGTCCCCTGGCGACGATCGTCGTGCGGATCGTCGACCGCTGCCCCGAGTGCGGCAAGGGCCACATCGACCTCAGCCAGCAGGCCTTCGCCAAGATCGCGCCGCTGCCCGACGGCCTGGTACCGATCTCCTGGCGCTACGTGCCCTGCTCGGTGAGCGGGCCGGTGGTCTACAAGTTCAAGGAGGGATCGAACCAGTGGTGGACCGCGGTGCAGGTGCGCAACAGCCGCTACGCGATCGCGGCGCTCGAGGCCAAGCCGGCAGGCGCCAGCTACCAGACCGTCCCGCGCGAGAACTACAACTACTTCGTCGCCGCCGGCGGCCTGGGTCCCGGCCCATACACCTTCCGCGTGACCGACGTGCTCGGCCACGTGATCACCGACAGCAACATCGCGTTTGCCGAGGGTCAGCAGGTCCCGGGAACCAGCCAGTTCCCCCCGTGAGCGGCGCGACGGGAGGTGATCAGTCACCCGACCTCAGTCCTTCGCCTTGGCCTTCCACGGGCGCAGCACCAGCACGCAGGCCGGCGTG
>JAUVBO010000995.1 GCA_030591195.1 Pseudomonadota bacterium | reverse complement strand
TCGGCTGCACGACCAAGTGCGACCCGGACCGATCGGTGCGGGTCGCCTTCTCCAACCCGGTCCGCCGCCGGGACGCGCGACGCGCGATCCGGGTCGGCGGCCAACGGTTCTCGCCCGGCCGCAGCAGCTACACCACCGCCGGAATCTACCTCTCCGCCAGGCTGCGCCCGCGCCGCAAGTACGTCGTGAGCATCGCAGCCGGCCTGCGGGACAAGTTCGGCCAGAGGCTCGAGGGTAACCGTCGCCTGCGCTTCGAGACCCGCGACTACGACCCCTACGCGCGACTGCCGATCACCTCCGGCGTCGTCGAGGCCAGCGCCGCCACCAAGCGCCTGCCGCTGGCGTTCCGCAACGCACGCTCGGCCCAGCTGCTCTACAAGCCGCTGACCGAGGCCGAGCTGGTCCGGCTGATGAAGCACCCCGACTTCGACGCCCGCCACGATCCGAAGCCCCTGCTGCGCACGGTGGCCGGAGTCAGGACCAGGAAGCTCAAGGTCGCCGGTCCCCGCAACCAGCGCGTGGTACGGCGGGTCGACCTGGCGCGCCTGGTCGGCGGTCGGGGACGCGGCCTCGTCGCGCTGGAGCTCAACGCCAAGCTCGCCGACGGCGAGGACGTCGTCCGCCGCGCCGTGGTGCGGATCACCGACCTGGCGATGACGGCCAAGTACTCGCCTCACGGCTCGCTGGTCTGGATCACCTCGCTCGCCAGCGGCAAGCCGGTGCCGAACGCCTCGGTGACGATCTGGCGACCGGGCGACAAGCAGCCGCTCTGGCAGGGCAAGACCGACCGCAGCGGCCTCTGCAGCGCGCCGGGGACGCTGGGCCTCGGCCTCGCCGAGCGCGAGCGCTCGCTGGTCTTCTTCGCCAGCGTCGGCGGCGGCGCCGACCGCAGCTTCGTGGTCTCCTCGAGCACCGCGGGGCTCAGCTCCTGGCTCTTCGGCTACGACGAGACCTGGGACGCCGGATCGGCGGCGGTGCGGGGGCTGGTCTTCTCCGATCGCGGCATCTACCGCCCGGGCGACACGGTCCGCCTCAAGGGCCTGCTGCGGGAGCGCGGCAAGCAGGGGCTGGCGCGGGTCGAGGGCAAGATCCGGCTCTCGGTCAGTGACAGCCGCGGCGAGGCGCTGATCGACAAGCGCGAGCTCGAGCTGTCGGAGTTCGGCAGCTTCGACCTCTCCGTGCCCGTGCCGGCCACCGCGCCCCTCGGGCGCTACAGCGTGGTGGTCAAGACTAGCGTTAGCTGCGGGCCCCGTGCCAACGGACGCTCCAGGTCGCCTTCGGCTCCCGGGTCGCGGGTCGGCACAGCCCGCGGCTGCAGCGGGGGCGGCACGGTCTATGGCAGCTTCCGCGTCGAGGAGTACCGGCCGGCGGAGTTCTCCGTCTCGGTCAAGAGCGATCGCCGCGAGTACATCCGCGGCGACCAGCTGCAGTGGAGCGCCTCGGCGCGCTACCTCTTCGGCGCCCCGATGCGCCAGGCGAAGCAGCGCTACTCGATCCACCGCGCCTCGGGCAGCTTCAGCCCGGCCGGACACCGGGGCTTCGTCTTTGCCGACGAGGTCTCCTGGTGGGGCGCCGAGCGGCGCGGTCCTCGTTATGGCGGCGTCTCGCGCGGCGAGGGCAAGCTCGACGACCGCGGGGCCGCCGGTGGCAAGCAAGCGCTCAAGCCAGCGCGGATGAGCGGCGCCGAGCGCTACAAGCTCGAGGTCACCGTCACCGACGTCTCGCGCCAGAGCATCGCCGCTCGCACCGCCGTGACCCTCCATCCGGGCGAGTTCTACATCGGCGTCAAGCCGGACGAGACCTTCATCCGGGCCGGCGAGCAGCTGGGCGCCGAGGTGATCGCTGTCGACCCTCGCGGGCGCCGACACCGGGGGGCCACCATCGACGGCACGCTCTACCGGCGCACCTGGCAGTCGGTGCGCAAGAAGGGAATGAGCGGGTCGCACTACTTCGTCACCCGCCCGGTGGAGACCAAGATCAAGGCCGCCGCCTGCCGGGTGGTCACTCGCGGCAGCGGCAAGCCTGCCCGCTGCCAGGCGAAGATCGACCAGGCCGGCTACTACGTCTTGCGGCTCAGCTCGCGCGACCGGCGCGGCAACCCGCTGCGAGCCTCGATCGGGGTCTACGCCACCGGCGCCGACTACGTGCCCTGGCGCCGAGGCGACCAGGCCAAGGTCGAGCTGGTCACCGACCGCAAGCGCTACCGCGTCGGGCAGAAGGCGCGGATCATGATCAAGTCGCCGTTCGCCAACGCCCACGGGCTGCTGACGGTCGAGAGCAACGGGATCCACCTGCGGCGCCCGCTGCACCTCAAGCGCACCGCGGCCTGGGTCGAGGTCCCGATCAGCGCCGAGCTGGTGCCCAACGCCTTCGTCTCGGTGATGCTGGTCCGCGGCCGGGTCACCGACACCGGCCGCAAGAAGACCAAGTCCGATGGCAGCGAGGCCGATCCGGGCAAGCCCGTGTTCAAGGTCGGCTACACCAAGCTGGCGATCAGCCAGCGGGACCGGCGGCTCAAGGTCGAGGTCGTGCCGGACAAGAGCGAGTACCGGCCAGGGCAGAAGGTCTC
>JAUVBO010000729.1 GCA_030591195.1 Pseudomonadota bacterium | reverse complement strand
GCTCGAGGTACTCGGTCCGGCCGCCGTGGCGCAGCACCACCTTGCGCACCATGATGTCCTCGACGGTCGCCTCGCCGGGGAGCTTGGCGCCGATGCCGTAGAGGCGGGTCCGGTCCGAGGTCGGATCTGTGATCGCGGCATAGGACCAGGCGCTGTCCTTTTCACTGATCAGCGTCGCGATCAGCCTCAGGTCAAGCGAGCTCTTGACCGCGCTCGCGCCGTCGCCCGCGCCATCGCCGGCGTTGGCCTGCTGCACGGCCACCTCGGCGGCCGCTTCGCAGCTGGAGCAGAAGATGTTCCGGTCGAGGATCGCCGACACGTCCCGGGCGCCGGCGACGGACACCCGTGGCGCCAGGGCCCTGCTCAGCGACCGGACGCGGCGCTTCGGCTCCGGCAGCCCGGATACCACCAGCGAGGCCACCGCCTGGGCTGCGAAGTAGGCGCAGACCATGATCGTGACCAGCGTGACGATCCAAAATTGCTTTCGCAGCTCGAGCTTCATGACAATTCGCTACCCCCGCGGGGCACGGAGATCACCGGGTGCGACGATCACCATTGGCCACATCAAGCAAGGCCAGTGCCAAGCGACGCGCTCCACAAACTTTTAAGATCAATAGGAAATCATTTGATATCCCGTACATCTCGCTCGCCAAAATGGCAAAACGAAAGGTAGGAAAGCGCCCGTTTTGCCAAATTGTCAGCGGTCCCGTCTGGCACCAAAAAAACACCGCTGTTTCATGGGTTTGAAGGCCTCGGCTCACCCAGCGGACGACGGATCCGCAGGGCGGGAGATACCACAATGATCTCGCGTTGGTAACGCTGGCCCTGCGGATGGCCTAGGATGACCCATCCTTTTCCTGGCGCTCGCTCTCGAGCCGACGGTAGATCGTCCGGGTGGCGATGCCGAGCAGCTGGGCCGCGAGGCGCTTGTCGCCCTTGGTGTGGCGCAGGGTATCGTGGATCAGGCGCCGCTCCACCTCGTCGAGGGGCGTGCCGATGGCCACCGTGATGGTTCGCGAGTCGCCGCCGGCGCCGCCCACCACCTCGGGAGGCAGCACCCCCTCGGCGACGATACTCTCCTTGGTCAGCACCACCGCCCGCTCGACGGCGTTCTCCAGCTCCCTGACGTTGCCCGGCCAGCGGTAGCTCAGCAGCCGGTCCATCACCGCTTGGGTGAACCCGCTCACCCGCTTGCCGTTCTTGTCGGCGTAACGCCGGAGGAAGAAGTCAGCCAGCAGCGGAATGTCATCGATCCGCTCGCGAAGCGGCGGGACGTAGACCGTGATCACGTTGAGCCGGTAGTAGAGGTCCTCGCGGAAGCGGCCGGCCTTGACCTCGCCGGCCAGGTCCTTGTTCGTCGCGGCTAGCAGGCGAATGTCGACGTGCTCGGTCTTGCCCCCCAGGCGGTCGATCTCGCCCTCCTGCAGCACCCGCAGCAGCTTGACCTGCACCTGGCCGCTGATCTCGGCCACCTCGTCGATGAACATCGTCCCCTTGTCGGCGAGGCTGAACCGCCCGTCTCGCCGGCTGACCGCGCCGGTGAAGGCGCCCCGCTCGTAGCCGAAGAGCTCGGCCTCGAGGATCGACTCGGGGATCGCCGCGCAGTTGACCGGGACGAACGGGCCGGCGCTGCGCTGGCTGTGCTCATGGATCGCCCGGGCTAGCAGCTCCTTGCCGGTTCCGCTCTCGCCGACCAGCAGCACCGTCGCCGAGCTCGGCGCGGCCTGCATCACGACCTCCATCATCCGGCGCCAGGTCAGGCTGTTGCCCACCAGCGCGCGGCGCCGGGTGGCCTCGAGCTGGGCCCTGAGGGCCCGGTTCTCGACGATCAGCGACTGTTTCTCGAGCACGCGCTTGACCACGCCGACGATGTGAGCCCGCTTCAGCGGCTTGGTGACGAAGTCGTAGGCGCCCTCCTTCATCGCCTCGACGGCGTTCTCCACCGTGCCGTAGGCGGTCATGATCACGACCTCGACCTCCGGCGCCACGGCCTTGGCCGCCTTGAGCAGGTCCGTGCCGCTCATCTGGGGCATCTTGAGGTCGGTCAGCAGCACGTTGACCGAATGCCGGCGCAGCAGCTCCAGACCCTGCTTGGCGTCGGGGGCCGAGATGACGGCGTAGCCCTCGCGGGTCATGATCCGCGAGAGCGACTGGAGATTGGATTGCTCGTCGTCCACCAGCAGGATGGTTGGTGGGCTGTCGTCGTCGACCATCGTCCCTCCGATGTCTGTATCCTCGGGTCAGCGACATACAAGGACAATGCCAATATGGCAACCCGTTGAGAGCAATCAGGTCATTCCGTCAGCGTCTCCACGAATCGTGTCAGACTGTCAGCCATCGCGGCTGCCAGTGACAAATTGGCAGCTGCGGTGACCGTTGGCTAGTCGAGCGGCTTGGGTGGCGTGCGGGGAAGAACCAGGGTGAAGACAGTCTCGCCGGGCCTGGATCGCAGCTCGAGGCTGCCGCCGTGTTCCTCAGCGATGCGGTGGCTGATGCTCAGACCAAGTCCGGTACCCTCGCCGACCTCCTTGGTGGTGAAGAACGGCTCGAAAACTCTGGCCTGGAGCTCGGCCGGCACACCGGGGCCATTGTCCGCTATCTCCAGGGTCACGCTCTGGTCATCTCCCCAGCTGCGGATGGAGATCAGGCCGTCTGGCTGCTCGCGAACCACATCGGCCGCGTTGGCCAGCAGGTTGAGCAGCGCCTGGCTGAGCCGCCCCCGATAGCCCACCAGCCGCCCCTCGGCCCGCAGCTTCCGCTCGACCTCGACGCCGCGCAGCCGGTGGCCGAGCAAGGCGATGGATTCCTCGAGGTCGGCGTGGAGATCGACATCGGCGGGACGCTCGGCATCGCCGCGGGCGTAGTTGCGCAACGCCTGGACGATGGTCCGCGTGCGCGAGGCCCCCGAGCGGATCACCTTGAGGATCTGGTCGAGGTCCGCCTCGAGCTCCTCGTCGGTCTGTCCGCTGCGCGCCGCGGTCACCAGCTCCGCGACCGTGGCGACCAGCGGGTCGACCATGTTCGACACAGCGTTGAGCGGGTTGTTGATCTCGTGGGCGACGCCAGCGACGAGCTGTCCCACGGCGGCCATCTTCTCGCTGAGCACCAGCCGTCGCTGGGCCTCGGTCAGCGCGTCGAGGGTCGAGCGGAGCTCCCGGTTCGAGGCAGCGAGGGCCGCGGTGCGCTCGTCGACCCGCTGTTCGAGGGTAACGTTGAGCTGCTCGACGGTCTCGATCTTGTCCTGCAGCTTCAGCCGCATCTGCTCGAAGGCCGTCGTCAGCGTACCGATCTCGTCGAACCCGCCACCCGACCGCACCGGCGTCTCGAGCCGGCCGGCGGCCATCTC
>JAUVBO010000060.1 GCA_030591195.1 Pseudomonadota bacterium | reverse complement strand
CCCGGCTCAAGCCCAACCGGCTCTTTCATCTCAAGCCACAGCCATTCCTGTCCTGCGACAACAACGATCCTCACCTCTATGCCTCTCGGCGCATACTTGGGAAGATACACCCTGCACGATATAGCCTTGTACGCCGAGGCCGGCGCGCCGGGCTGATCAACCGCGCCCAGCAGCAGCGGATCGTCGCCGCCCAGCGGCGACGCCGCTGCCCGCCGTGGAACACCCGCCTCGGCGGGGCGATCGGCATCCACGGGGTCAAGCCGGCCCACGACCTCCCGTCGAGGATCTGGACCCGCCTCTCGCGCATCGGCAAGCTCTACCGTTACATCGGTCTCACCGCCGGCTGCATGGCGGTGACCAACGATGTCATCGACCGCCTCTGGCGGCTGGTGCCGGTGGGCACACCGCTGTACATTCACGGCCAGCGGCCCGACGGCCCGTGACGCGTCCACGACGAGGAACAATACCCATGAGCACGCCCGATCGCCTGCGAACACTCGACCGTGAGCGCTTCGACGTGGTGATCGTCGGTGCCGGCACCGGTGGGCTCACCGCAGCAGCGCTGCTCGCGCGCCACGGCCGCTCGGTGCTGGTGGTCGAGCGGCACTACGTCGTCGGCGGCAACTCGACGGTCTTTCGCCGGCCAGGCTACGCCTTCGACGTCGGGCTGCACTACATCGGCAGCTGCGAGCCCCACGACGCGATCCCGCGGATCCTCGCCGCCTCGGGCGTCGACGACCTGCGGTTCTTGCGGCTCGGCGCTGGAGGCCGCGGCGACGTCTTCGTGCTCCCGGGGATGACCCTCGAGGTGCCGAACTCACTCGAGGGTTTCCTCGACGTGCTCGAGCAGCGCTTCCCCGATGAGCGCCGCGGCATCCGCCGCTTTGGCCGCCTGCTGGCCCAGCTCGACCGCCTCAGCGAGGGCCTCAAGCGGCCGGCGTCCCTGCCCCTGGTGCTGGCGCGGGTGCCGCTGGTGCTGCGCTATCGCTTCGCGACGCTGAAGAAGGTGCTCGATCGCTGTGTCAGCGACCCGCAGCTGCGCGCCCTGCTCGCCGGCTGGCAGGTGGTCTACGCCCTGCCACCGAGCCGGGCGTCGGCGCTGGTCCACGCCGGGGCGGCGATGCACTACCTGCCGGGATCCTACTACCCGGCCGGCGGTGGCCAGCGGATGAGCAACCGGCTGGCCGAGGAGGTGGAGCGCCACGGGGGGAAGATCCTGCTGCGGGCCGAGGCCCGACGGGTGGTGATCGATGGTCGCCGAGCGCGGGGCGTCGAGATCGACAGCCCCCACCTCGGCCGGCGGACGATCCGCGCCGGGGCGGTGATCCTCAACGCCGACATCCAGCACTCCCTGCTCGAGCTGGTCGGCGCCGAGAACCTCTCGACACGCGAGCGCCAGCGCACCGAGGGCTATAGCTGGCCAGCGGCGATCGCGCTGCTCTGCCTCGGGGTCAAGCGCGATCTGGCGGCCGAGGGGATCACCAGCGCGACCTACGCGATCTACCCCGAGCTCGACGTCGAGCCCTGCTACGCCGCGGCGGCCCGGGGCGAGCGTTACCCGCGCCCCTTCGTCTGCTTCAGCGTGCCGACGCTCAAGGATCCCGACAACCCGCGGCTCGCCCCGCCCGGGGTGCACAACGTCCAGCTGATGAGCGTCGCGCCGTCGGCCCCCGAGGCCTGGGGGGTCACCGAGGAGGCGCTGCGCGACGGGCGCTACCGCCGGGACCCGGAGTACCTGCGCCGCAAGCGAGCCTTCAGCCAGCTGATGCTGGCCCAGGTCGAGCGGCTGCTGCTGCCCGGCCTGAGCGAGCAGGTGGTCTTCTCCGAGCTCGCCACACCGCTGACCCACCGACGCTACACGCACTCGAGCACCGGCAGCGGCTATGGCATCGCCTTGACCCCCGATCAGATCTTTCTCAAGCGTCCCCCTGCCCGCACCAGCGTCGCCGGGCTCTACCTCGCCGGCGCCAGCCTGCGGACGATGCACGGCATCGTCGGCGCGCTGCACTCGGGCCTCAGCGCCGCCGACGAGATCGTCGGCGGCGGCCTGCGCACCGCGGTGCTAGCCGGCCACGCCGCCTGAGCGACAATCAAGCACCGAAGGTGCCGTGATGCTTGCGCTTCGAGGCCGTTTGCGCGAGCCTTGGTGACCCATGTCGACGGCCGTATCCATCGGAGATCGAATCGGCGACTACGAGATCACCAACCTGCTCAACGTGGGGGGTATGTCGTGGGTCTACCGGGCACGCCACGCCACCTTCCGCAAGCGGCAGGTGGCGATCAAGGTCCTGCGCCCCGAGCTCGCGCACAACCAGGAGATCATTTTTCGCCTCAAGCGCGAGGCGCGGGTGATCGGCAAGCTCCGTCACCCGAACATCCTCCGGGTCTACAACTTCCTCGCCCTGACCGACCGCGACCCGCCGCTCTACGCGATCGTGATGGAGCTGCTCCGCGGCTGCGACATGGCGAGCCACATCGCGGCGGTGGGGGCCATGGAGCCCGCCGCGGCGGTGGCTGTCGGTCGGCAGGTGGCCGACGCCCTGTCCGTGCTGCACAGCGCCGAGCTGTTGCACCGCGACATCAAGCCGGCAAACATCTTCCTCGCGCCGACCACCGACAACAAGCTACACGTCAAGCTGCTCGACTTCGGCCTGGCCAAGGGGACGTCGAGCCAGCACCGGACCAAGCTCACCGGCGATGGGCAGGTGGCGGGGACACCGGAGTACATGGCCCCCGAGCAGTTCCTCGAGGAGCGGGTCGACGAACGCTCCGACCTCTATGGCCTCGGCGCCACGCTCTACGAGATGCTCGCAGGCGTGCCACCCTACGGCAAGACGGCGGATCACTCATCCTACGTCGAGTTCATGATCAAGGTCACCGACGAGGACCCTCAGCCGATCGGGGCCAGCCGCCCAGCTCGGCTGACCGAGGTGCCGCCGGCCCTCGAGGCGGTGGTCTGGCGCTGCCTACAGAAGAACAGCCAGGCGCGCTTCAGCCACGCCGCCGATCTGAGCGAGGCCCTCGAGGCCAGCCTGACCGAGGACAGCGACTACGAGTTCGACCCAGAGGAGATCTCCACCGGGGTGGTCACCCCCACGCCCCGCGCGCCGAGCGCCCGGCTTAGCTGGATGCTGCTGGCCCTGGCGTCCGCGTTGCTGGTGACGACGATCTGCCTGCTCTTGATCGTCCGCTGACCCGACGAGAGAGCGAGTCGGACTCCGTTGGTGCTCAGAGCTCGACGGTGGTCTCCTGCAGCATCAGGCTGACACCCTTGATCGACGGGATCTGCTGCAGCTCACCGATGAAGACCGCGTTGTCCTTCTGCGCCTTGAGCTTGACGTGGTAGGCGTAGTCGAGCCGCTGTCCCTGGCCCATCTCCCGCAGGGTGATCAGGGCGAAGGTCTCGCAGTAGGCCTGTAGCAGGCGTTCCAGCTCACCGCGGCTCTCCTCGGTGCTCTCGATGCTGAACCGCAGCATCCCGTCGAAGTAGCTGGTCCGGCCCAGGTTGGTGTAGTAGAGCAACAGCGCGACCATGATGAACCCGCCGGTGCCGACAACAGCGATAGTGTAGCCTCCCACGCCGCAGCCGATTCCCGCGGCCAGAGCCGCGAACATGAAGATGATGTCCCGCGAGTCCTTGAAGTTCGTGCGAAAGCGGATGATCGCCAGGGCCCCGAGCATCCCCAGGCCGCGAGCCAGGCTGTCGCCGATGGCCTGCATCACCGTCGCCGCGACGATCGAGCTGAGGATCAGCGCTTGGACGTAGCCTGAGGAGTACGACAGCCCCCTGAAGGTCTTGACGTAGGTCAGCCCCACCAAGGACGACAGCAGAAAAGACACGAGCACCGTGTAGAGCACGGTGAGCAACGTGGGGTTGGGAGACGATGCCTGCAGCGTCAAGAAGTCGAGCATCCCTTTTCCTCACAGAGCCAGCCGAGCCACGCGCTGCGCCGGGTCGTAGCCCCGCGTCGCAAACAGCTCGGTCAAGCTGAACATGTACTTGGAGAACCGGCGCCGCCTCAGCGAAAAGGCCTGGATCAGGTCCACCATCCACAGCGGCACAGCGGAGGTGTAGCACTTCAGCTCGAGGATCACCGAGCAGCCGGGGTCGAAGACCGCCGGTAGATCGTAGTGCTGCATCAGGTTCTGGTCGGGCACCGGGTTCCACGCGCTGCGCTCGACGAAGCGCAGATCGATGTCGAAGGTCACCCGGGCATAGTCGTCGATGTCGCTGACCCAGGCCTTGCGCACGTACTGGGTCAAGATCTTGGGCTCTACCTGGTAGGTGTAGATCAGCCGCTCGAAGAGCTCGCGGTTCTGGGTCTGCCCCGGGCTGTTGCCCTCCTCGGGCGCGGAGAAGCCCGGCTCCGATAGCCGGCGGTGCCAGTCGGGGTTGCGCACCGGAGCGCGATACTTGCGGACCACGCCGCCGAGCTTCTGCTTGACCTCGAGGAAGTACGGCAGCACCGGCTCGTCGCCGTAGGAGCGCACGCGCATGTTGAAGCGGTTGGGCGCGCGCTCGCGCCGCTTACGCAGAAACAGAAAGCTCGGCGTGTCGAGGTAGAGGGAGTTGACCCGGTAGAAGCCGTCGTCGCTCCTCGCCGAGTACTGGTCGGCAGAGCAGTAGGTCGCCGCGAACTGCGAGATCGGCTCGATCAGCGAGTACGGGATGGTGAACTTGAGCTCGTACCGCTCGAGCAGCGGGGGGATCCCCTGCTGTTTCTTCTCGCGGCTCAACGCAGGACCTCGCCCTTGGCCGAGATCAGGTTGCGCAGCGGGCGCTGGCCGAGACGGCCGAGGACGTTGAGCAGCGCCAGGTGGCGCTGGCGAATCTCGTGCTCGATCTCTGTCAGGCGAGCATCACCTCTGAGGATGCTCTCCTTGATCTTCAGCAGGGTCAGGGGGTTGACCCCTTCCATCGCCAGGTAGCGCTTGAAGGAGACCTCCGCGTCGCCGTCGCTCTTGCGGTCGCGCAAGATCTTCTGCTGCGCCAGGAGCCGCCGCAGCGAGCGGGAGAGCAAGACGATCCGCTCGGAGGTCTTGCGCCGTTCCTCCTCCAGCAGCAGCTTCTCCTCGAGAAAGTCCACCTTGCGCCGGTTGGCGTCATAGCGGTCGGGGTTGATGAAGGGCATCCTGAGCGCGAAGCCGACCGAAAATGCCCGCTCGGGCCGGTCATAGTCCGCGGTGTCGAACTCGACCTTGAGGAAGCTGAGGTAGTCGCGGCTCTTGGCGACCTCCAGGCGGTACTTGACGTCGGCGAGCTTGATCCGCAAGCGGCGCCTTCGGAGGTAGATGTTGTCGATCTTGCCCGCGGGCTTGACCGTACGAGCCAGCTTGGCGATCTCGGCGATCGGCAGCAGCTCCTGGCGGGGCAAGGCGATCTCTGCTGGCCCGCCGACGATCACCGCGATCTTGTGCTTGGTACTCGTCAGCCGGTCCTCCAGCCGCACCATCGCCAGGCGCTGGTCGATGTACTTGTTCTCGGCGGTGATCAGGGTGGTGACGTCGAAGTTGACCACCGTCGTGCTCTGCCGGCGCATCACGGTGATGCGGTCCTTGTGGACCGTCAGCTGCTGGCGTTGCAGATCGAGCAGCGAAGTCAGCTCGAGGTGGTCGAGCAACAGCTGGTAGCGCCGGAGCAGCGCCGCGTTGAAGATCGCCTGGTCCGCCAGGCGGTTGGACTGGTTCGTCGTCTCGGTCAGCTGGCGCGTGTAGCTCGTCTCGCCCCAGCCCTTGGGATAGAACCGCAGGGCATAACGCTGGCGCAGGATCTCGAAGCGGTCGGTCTCGCTGCGCAGCTCGATCTTGTCGAGGTAGGGCGTGCTCGTCTTGGCGCTGCTGAAGTACGCGGTGAGCTCGCGGTTGTTGCGCAGCCGGTAGTCGTTGCTGGCGGTGGCGAGGAACTGCGCGGCGGTCATCCGCTTGGCGTCGCTCGCGATCGGGAGCGAGACGAGCGCGAGGGACAGGAGGGTGTACTTCATCGGGCCACCTTGATCTGCGAGAAGCGCGAGGCTGCGGCGCCTCCCTGGTCAAAGACCACCATCAGCTTCTTCGGGTCAGCGCTGAGGCTCAGCCCCTCGGGGCGCAGCCGGGCAAAGGAGCGGATCAGCCGCGGCTGCTCGCCGGTCACGGCGACGCGCCAGAGGCTGCCCCGGCCGCCCTTGACCGTGCTGGTGATGAAGAGCTGCTCGCCCGCGCGTAGCAGACCCGAGATCCGCTCCTGCGGGCGATCCCCGCGCTGCAGCCGCAGCCGCTTGAAGATCGAGACCGCACCGGCGGGGATCTGCTGCGTCGAGAACAGCGCGTCGGGCTGCCCGAGCCGCAGAATCACCGAACGACCAGCAGAGAGCGGCGCCTTGTAGCCCAGCAGCAGCGCGCCCTTGAAGAAGGCCAGACCCTCGACGTCGACGTCGTTGGCCTCGCTGATGAGCTTGGCCCAGGGCGCGGGTCGGCTGGCCCGCGCGGCCGACTCGAGCAGGGTGTACAGATCCACCGCGCCATCGAGCGTGAAGCGCTTGCCCCGACGCGTGACCCGCAGCAACAGCCGTCGCGAGCGCTTGAGCTTGCCGCGGCGGCTGCGGTTCTGTGAGCAGGCGAGGTAGAGGCGACCCCGCGGGTCGGCGGCCACTGCCTCCAGGTCGTTGACCTTCTTAAGCCCCTCGATCAGCACCTCGTCGGTGATCAGACCGCCCCGGTCCATCAGGAACAGCAGCGGGCGCTTGTCGGGCGTGTCGTCGGACAGCAGCAGGTAGCGCTCGAGATCCGGCAGGTAGTGCACCGCCGAAGCCTCCACGTGGTGCTTCAGGTCGCGGACCTCGCCCGGCGTCTTGGCGCCCGCAGCGGCGGGCGCACGGTGCGGCGCGGGCTCGGGGCGCACCGCGCGCCTCTCAGCCTGCGACTTGTTGGGGGAAAAGACCCGCTGCAGCAGGCTGCGGGCCGCGCCGCGAGTCTCGATCATCACCTTCTCGCCGAGGATCAGGTCGTTGTCGGTTGGGATCCGGACCAGGATCTCGCGGCCCCAGAGCTGGAGGTCCTGGTGCTTGCACAGGCGCCGCGGGTAAGCCACGATGCGGCTGCCCACGCCCACCACCTCGCCGGCGATCGCCGACCGCGCCGCGTTGACCACCCCGCCGCCCGCGACAGAGCGAACCTTGACCTGGTCGTGCAGCGCCACCGACGAGTGCATGTTCTCGTGGATG
Organism: Pseudomonadota bacterium; assembly: GCA_030591195.1. The sequence continues at coordinate 1,602 of JAUVBO010000060.1, read as the reverse complement.
TAGCCCTTGATGAAGGACGGCGTCTTGGGGTGCAGCGTGAGGATCGCGGCGAAGGGCGCCACCTTCGCGCCAGGCTTGAAGTTCACCGAGCCGATCACGCCGGAGATCTGGGCAAAGATCTTCAGCTTGGCGTGCTCCTCGCGTAGCAGCGCGAGCTGCTGCTCCAGGCGCAGGACCTGGATGTTGGCCGCGCTCCGGGGCGCGCCGAGCTGCTGTTGCAGGGCCTTGATCCTGATGTTGAGCGGGTGCAGCGACAGCGCCAGCTCGCGCTTGAGCGCCGCTACGCTCAGGGTGATCGGGTTCTGCGTGCCCGACTTCTTCGTTCCCGTGCCCAAGCTCTTCAGCCCCGACGTGAGGCTCTTGTTGATCTGGTACTGGTTCTCCAACTGGGTGATCCGGGCTTTGATCTCGGCGGCCTTGGAGGCTCGCTCGGCGCGCAGCTGGGCGATGCGCGCGCGCAGATCGGACTTGCTCGCCCCCTTGGCCGCCTTGAGCTCTTCTACCTGGTGGGTCAGCTGGTTGATCTTGAGCGTCATCTCCGGGCTGCTGAGCTGGACCAGAAGCTGCCCCTGGTCCACGACCTGGCCCTCGATGACGGCGATCTTCTTGATCTCCACCGGCGTCTCCGTGTTGACCACGGTCTCCTTGGTCTCGGCGATCCCGTAGAAGTGCGCCGCCTGGGTCTCGTATTTCAGCGTCAGCCAGACGACGCCGACAAACACGGCGATCCAGGCGAAATATAGTCGGCCAGCGCCTCGCGGCATCTTGGGCATCGGTCTTCCCCCAGCTCAGCTCACGCCCAGACGTGAATCTTGCTAGTCGGCGATCGGGGCATCAACCAGAGCATCTACGACCGGGCCGCTGTCCGGCATCCCAGAATCTGGCTTCCCGCCCGTTCCGAGGTCCGGCTTCACGCCCGTTCCGAGGTCCGGCTTCACGCCCGTTCCGAGGTCCGGTTTCACGGTCTTGCCGAGGTCCGGTTTCGTCGTGCTCAGGTCCGATTGTCCCACGTCGGGAGCCTCGCTGTCGGGGGAAAGCCCTCCATCTGGCGGCGCTCCCTCGATGTTGGGCTTGCCCGGCGAGGGGGTCGCGAGAGCCGTCCAGGCGCCGTCTCCGTCGGGGATCCGCCCCCAGGCGGTGTCCTTGCTCAGCGCCGGGAAGACCACCCGGTCGATCAGCGCTCCGCCGGCGTCGTGGATACTGACCTGCTCCCCCTTGGAGGTCAGCTTGAAGCTCGTCTTGCCCCCCTGCCCGCTGCCGTCGCAGATGACCTGCTTGAACTCCCCGGCCCCGATGCTTCCCTCGCTGAAGGTCCAGAAGTTGTTGTTGTCCCGCAGCTCATAGCCAGCCAGGGAGATCTCGCCATCCGAGGGGTTGTAGAGCTCCAGCCAGTCAGGATCGGTGTCGCTCGACGCGAGGATCTCGTTCAACTTGATCGTGCTGCTCGACGACGAGCTGGAGTCGTCGCAGGCGCCGATGGTCGCGACCATCGTCGCCAGCAGAGCGCTCAGGAATAGTTGGCTCATTGCTGCATTCCTCATCTGACTGTCCATCTGACTGTCCTCACGCGCTGGTGATCGTCCGTGGGAGCTGACGGCTGCT
>JAUVBO010000165.1 GCA_030591195.1 Pseudomonadota bacterium | reverse complement strand
GGTTGAGGCGCTCGACATACGAGGTGTTCAACGTCTCCGAGTCTTCCGACTCCAGCAATGCACCCGCAGGCTGTGCCCTTGGTGCCGAGCTTCAACGCGCGGTCGACCCGGATCACGCGGTTGTTCCTGCGGGTCTTGATCACCTGACCGTAGATCGCGACCAAACCCAAGACACTGCGTACGACCCTTTCGTAGCGCTCGAAGCCATCGCTCGTGACGAGGGCGGTATCGACGATCTTCCCGCGGCGGACCGTCTCGTTGAACAGCAGCGCGGTGTTGTGATACGAGCGTCGACCGACGACGCTGGTCGGCCTGCAATTCCTTGATCTCGAACTTCCGCAGGTGTTCGTCGTTGAAGCGCTTGGCCGAGGCAGCGGCCCGCTCACTTGCCACCTCCCACGAGCTCTTCAAACCACGGCTCGCGGCGCACGGTGTCGAGATCCTTGTCGCGGCGCGCCTTGTCACGGGCGTCGTCGCCGGCCTGGCCGATGGCCCGTGCCAGGGCGGTCCTCACGCGGGCGTCGCCGGCCTTGGCCCAGGCACAGGCGAGGTTGTGCAGGGCCAGCGGGTGGTCCGGATCGGCAGCCGTTGCCTTGAGAAACAGGGTCGCCGCCTCCGCGTGCTTGCCCGCCTTGTGCCGCAGAAAACCCGCCGTGTTATACGCGCCGGCGGCAAGCTTGCTCGTCGGAATCAACACCACCGGGTAGGTGTCGCTGTACTCGCCCTGGAAGGTGTGCGCGACCATGGCGAGCCACTTGCCGTCGGGGGAGACCTTCATCGCCTCGAGGTGAACCGAGCCAACATCGGTCGCCTTGAATCGCAGAGCACCGGGGTAGTATCCACGCCGGTCACCGCGGCGTCGGACGCCGCCGGCGACGCGCCTCCCGCTGCCCCGCCAGCTCAGCTCGAGCTCGCCACCGTGGAGCCACGTCCTGCCTTCCGTTGGGAAGCCGAGCTTCTTGACCTGGGCCCTGACGCGCCGCCTGCGCCCGGGCACCGGCTCGTCCTTGTTGCAGTCGGAGAGGTCTACTACGTCGGCCGGCTCGTCGCCGGTTGTCCGCAGCCGGCAGCGGTAGCAGCCGCTGCCGCCCTCGTCGTAGCAGTAGCCGAACCGCTTGCTGTCGGGGGTCCAGCCCGCACGCTCGATGTGGTCCATCATCCCATCTTCGAGCTTCGGAAGCCGCGGCGCGAACGAGACCGGGCCGGCCACCGGCGCCGCCACGGGCAGCTTCGGCAGCGGTGCAGGTGCCGCCTTCTTGATCGGCGGACGCGCTGGTTGGCTGGCTGCCGAGCTGTCGACCACGACTCGTGGCGCCGCCATCTTGGCCTTACAGCCGAGGGGTATAAGGCAGAGCAAGGCGAGCAGGATGGGCGCTTTCATCGGCAAGTCCTCGGGCAATGACGGCCGAAGGATAGTCCACCCAGCCTGCCGGCGTCATCACCCCTTGGCCTTCGACGCACCGGTGCCTGGGATGCCCGAGCGGTCAAAGTCCCCCTCGGCTGAGGGGGTGCTTGCCTCGCTGAGTGTTGGTCACGCGGCCAGGAGACCTTCCGCCTTCGCGAGTCTCGAAACACGACGTTGTCTCGGGAGCCGCAGTACGACGGCACGCGGCCGTCAAACGGCACCTTGACCAAAGATATCCCGGAGCGACAGGCGACGACTTGTGAGTCCCGCCTGCATCGCCGGGGTTCGGATGACCCGATCGAGCCGTTCACCGAGTAATGGTTGAACGACGCCATGAACGCCTGGTCCCGGGATGTCTGGCTCATGTAGGGCAGATCCCACTTCCACGAGCCAGGGCCGTCGTTTGCCACCAGCGCGGTGCCTCTGAACGCAGATCGGGTGACCCAGACATAGAACATCCGGTCGAGAAAGATCCCCGGATTGATGCCATCGAGGAACGCGTCGGTGACTCCGAAGAGCATCGACAGCTGGCTGCTGCTCTTGCGAACCACCCGACGGGCCACCAGCCAGGCAAAGCGCGCTTGGGTGAAAGCGCCCTGTCCACCACGAAAGAAGTCGGCCAGCCACTGGTCGCGGGCAGCGGCCGATCCGCCGCTGCTGCAGTACCGGGACCGCTGCGGATAGAACTCGGGGACGAGCACAGCGTTGGCATCGAGCAGCGCGTCCACCGCTGGCTGCAGGTTGGCATGGCTCACCGCCTCGCCATTGACCAGGTGGACGCCCCAGCGCCCCTCCCACTGGGGAAGGAGGCTCCGCAGATAGTTGGCGCAGTCGGCGACCTTCGTGATCGAGTCGGCCCGCAGCTCGTCGATCATCACCTTGGCCGGCCCATCTGGCCGTCCGAGGAGCGCGCACTCGCCTGGGCCTAGTCGCAGCCAATGGGGCTGGTCGAGATCATCACGTCGTCGATGAAGATCTCGCAGGAGGAGCCGCTCGACTTGGCGTGGGCGATGCCGATGGCGACCTCGTCGATGCCACCGGGCGGCAGGGTGTCAACGCCGGTCATCTCCGTCCCAGGGACCTTCGCGCCATCGCGCGACAGGATCATCCACCCGGAGGTGTTGCTGACGCCGATGCCGAGCTCGAGGCAGACCCAGGCTCGACATAGTTCGGGCTCTCGGGGCGAGGCTTGCGGTAGAAGAACCCGTCCGACGGCGCGGTGTCCTCGAACAGCTGCTCGGCAACCATGCCCTGGACCTTGCGCGGCAGCTGCACCACGTAGCGTCGGTTGAGCACCGTCAGCGTCGGAAAGGACTCGGTGGGGTTGAGATAGACGCCCTCGGCCGGCACGCCGTCGGCCACGCCGCGCAACAACTGCCAGACCTTCTTCCTCAAAAACGGCTACACCGAGAACATCCTCTTCGAGGACAACGATCTCGGTTGCTACCGATTGTCGGGACGGACACCGCGTCGACTTCGCTGGCGAAGCTCGCTACGATTCCCGAATGAAGTCCCTGGTGGTGATGCTGGATGGCGGCGGCCCCTCGTTCTGCTACTACGAACGCCCCCGCCCAGCCGCAGCATCGCCGATGCCGGCCCCACGGTTGGCAGAGGCCGTGCGGTACGCTGCCGAGCGAGGGCTGGCGCTGCAGCTGCTCGGCGGGCCCCAAGGTGTCGCCCCCGACCAGCGCGCCCAGCTTCCGCCGGACCATGTCTGCTATGTGCCGATCGGCGCCCGGCACAGCGAGCCGCAGGACATCCTGATCGTCGACTTCGAGCAGCGGGGGCAGATCGAACAGCTGGAAGCAGGGCGGCACACGATCGCGATCCTGCGGGTCGATCGGGCGCAGCTGCCCGACTGGCTCGAGGCCTGGCGAGCGCTGGCTAGCCGTGTGCAGCGCGTGGTGCTGATCCTCCGCCAGATCGAGAGCTACGATGAAGCCGATCTCGAGCGCTACCGGGCCACGCTGGACGCGGCAGCGGTGGAGCTGGAGACACGCTATCTCGCAGGCGATCTGATCGAGCTCAACGTGCTCTCCGACCGCCTGACGCTGCGCACACCGACCGAGTGCCACGCCGGCGTCGAGCATCTGACGGTCACCCCCGAGGGCGCTCTGCACATCTGCCCGGGGTTTGCACTGAGCGGCGAGCCTGCAGTGGGCAGCTTGACCGACGGGTCGCAGATTCCCAACCAACGGCTGCTCGAACGCGACCACGCGCCGATCTGCTCGATTTGCGACGCCTTCCAATGCCGCCGCTGTGTGCATGTCAACAAGCGCTCCACGCTGGAGCCCAACACGCCCCCCTGGCAGCTATGCCGCGTGCGCCACATCGAGCGGGAGGTCGGCCGCTGGTTGCTGCAGCGGCTGCAGGCGCGGGGCTACCTGACCGATTCGCCCGCGATTGCCGCGCTCGACTACGACGAGCCCTTCGAGGCGTTGAGCGGGAATAGGATGCGGCCCGCGCCCGCGCCAACGCGCGCTTCTGGGACCGGGCCGACGCCGGCGAGGCGCGCGCCCCCCGGGCGTCCCATGGCGGACAACGGCCGCCCGGTCACTTATCGCAAGCTGCTGTTCATGGTGACGGAGGAGTGCAACTTCCGCTGCCGCTATTGCTACGTGCTCGACAAGGGTCCCCGGCGGCGCATGCCATTTTCGGTCGCCAGGTCGACGGTCGACTACGTGTTGACCCAGCGCGAGCTGTTCAACGAGAGCCACGCGACCTGGCTCTTCTTCGGCGGCGAGCCGCTACTGGAGCACGAGCTGATCGGCGAGATCATCGCCTACGTGATCGAGCGCAGCCGCCAGCTCGAGCATCCTTGGGCGACGCAGCCGAGCTTTTCGATGTACTCCAATGGCGCGCTGTACGGGACGCCGGGGGTGCAGCGCCTCGTGGCGCGCTACGGCGAGTGGCTCGACATCAGGATTACCCTCGACGGGCCACCACACGTGCACGACCGTAACCGGGTGCTGTCCGACGGACGCGGGACCTACGCCCAGGTGGTCGCCAACGTGCCGCTCTGGCTGCGACAAAACCCCAACACCTTTTCCCATATGACCATCGATCACGACACGCTGCCGCACCTGGCCGAATCGGTGCTGCATCTGTTCGAGCTCGGCATCAAGAACGTACGCGCCAAGACTGTCTTCGAGGATGTCTGGCAGGCGGGTGACGACACTATCTTCGAAAACCAGCTCAACCAGTTGGGCGACGAAATGCTGCGCCACGATCTATGGTGCGAGCACAACTGCCTACTGCTGCGGCGGGACGTGGCCGACGCCTCCGCGGTGCCGGGCGAGTGGCGCTGGTGCTCGGCGGGCAAGCTGCTGGCGGTCGACTGGCAAGGCAGCATCTACCCCTGCCATCGGTTCCTCGGCTGCACCCTCGACAGCCGCCACAGACGAAGCATCGGCGACGTCGAGCACGGCATCGATCTCAACCGCCTGCGCCCCTTTCTCGCCACCTCGCGCGGAACCGGCTCCGATGAACCCTGCAGCCGCTGCGAGCACGCCGCCAGCTGCGACACATGCGTCGCCCACGACTACGACATCGCGGACACCGCCACGATCTTCCAACGCGCCACCCACATCTGCCTGATGCACAAGGCGCGCGTCCGCGCCAACCGCCGCTTCTGGGCCGCGGTCGACGCCCTCGGCGATGCCCCGCCTCCCGGGCCCTAGAGTGCTGACCCGCCCGGCGTCGGGCCTGTCGAGTACGCGGTCAGGAGCAGCTACTGTCGCAGGCGGAGGTACAGCTGGCGGTGCAGCTGAGGTCACAGGTGTCGGCGCAGGTCGACCCGCAGCCGTCGGTGCAGGAGTCAGCGCAGTTCTTGGTACAGGTGTCGGTGCAGCTGAGGTCACAGGTGTCGGCGCAGGTCGACCCGCAGCCGTCGGAGCAGCTGCCGGTGCAGCTGGCGCCGCAATCGGCGGCCTGATCGGGCGGTGGACCATCGCCGGTGCCGGCGTCGGTCGAGATCGGACCATCGCCGGTGCCGGCGTCTTTGCCCTGCCCGCCATCCGGCTCCTTGCCGGCGTCTTTGCCCTGCCCGCCATCCGGCTCCTTGCCGGCGTCTTTGCCCTGCCCGCCATCCGGCTCCTTGCCGACGTCTTTGGGCGGCATGAAGCAGCCCCCCAACAGCAGGCCGATGCCGCCCAGGTGGGTGAGGAACTGCCGCCGCTGCTGCGGCTCGGCCTCCTCGCCCGCCGTGGGGGCCGGTTGCTGTAGCGCGTCGGCGGCGTTTTCTTGTCGATCAGACACCAGAACGAGGGTCTCGGACTGGCGTCGGGTTTGTCAAGCGGGCAGGTATCGTGAAGTGAACCCCCCGGCTTTGCGGGGGGACGGGTCAGTCAGCCCGCTGGCGCTCGAGAGGGACAACCTGTGAGCTCGGAGATCGCGATCGGTGGGTCGAGCGGCCCATCTGCTGTAGATTCTCACGAGCAAGGGACCCCGACTTTCTCAGGAGCATTCCACCCCCAGCCGCGGCTTGTTGATGCTTACTCTACCTCCGTCCGCAGGCGGACATCGTGGTACTACAAGCAAATCAGCGAAACTGCGCCCATCTGCCCAACAGTCAAAATTGCACTGAAGATCCCCGGGTCGGCAGTTCGATTCTGTCCCTGGGCACAGGCGCCCCGTCGTTCGTACCGTTGTAGTAGGCGGTGGTCGTACCTGCCCGGTAGGCGTGCTCCCACTCCGGCGGAGCAAACGACAGATCTGGTGGACAGCCACGCCTGGCTCCGTGGTCGACGAGGCGATAGACTGGTGCCGTGAGAAGCGCTCATCGATGGTTGCTCGGGGGCTCCGCCGCGGGCTCGCTGGGATGGTGGGTCACGCGGACCCGTTGCCTCCTCTTGGTCCTGCTGACCGGCTGCACCCTGAGCCTTCCAAGAGATCCACCCGCAGGGCTCGACTCGGGCTCGGACGCGGATGCCGGGATACAACCCGAGGTGGGCACCTCGGACAGAGGGACACCGGACAGAGGGACACCGGACAGAGGGCTGACCGACATCGGCGATCCCGACAGCGCTGACGGGGCCGGCGATCTCGACAGCGCTGATGGGGCCGGCGATGCGAGCCAGGACGGCGGTGGCGGTCCGGTGGCGTTGCTACTGACCAACCCG
>JAUVBO010000664.1 GCA_030591195.1 Pseudomonadota bacterium | reverse complement strand
ACCAGAGGGTGGTGGCCGCGTCGTTCATGCGGTTGGCGGCGACCATCTGATGTCGGGCGCCGTAGAGGATATAGCGCGGATTGTCGGTCATCCCGCCGTCGACGGTGACGTAGTTGCGCACGCCGGGGATGCTCTTGATGCTCTGCACCGTGTAGAGCGTCACGCCCGCCTCGCCGACGATCGAGCGGCCGGGCTCGTCACAGAGCAGCGGCGCCTCGACGCCCAGGCGCTCGGCCGAGGCCAGGACCGTCGAGCAGAGCGCCTGCAGGTGCTCGGCCACCGATGGGGGGCAGTCGTCGGGAGCGTAGCGGATACCCAGCCCTCCGCCCATGTTCAGCTCGTCGAGGGGCGCGCCGAGGTCCTTCTGCAGGTGGGCGTAGAGCTCCATCATCGTCTGCGCCGCGATGGCGAAGGGCTTGAGGTCGTAGATCTGCGAGCCGATGTGGCAGTGCAGCCCGACGAGCTTCAGCCGGGGCGTGCCGATCACCCGCCGGGCGGCTTCCTCGGCGGTGCCGCCGGCGAGGTTGAAGCCATACTTCGAGTCCACCTGGCCGGTTTGGACGAACCGGTGGGTCAAGGGCTTGACCCCCGGCGTGACGCGGATGAAGACCCGCAGGTCCCGCTGGCGGGCGGCAGCGATCCGGCTGAGGTTGTCGATGTCCTGGAAGTTGTCGATCACGATCCGGCCGACGCCGGCGTCGAGCGCTGCCTCGAGGTCCCGGGGCGTCTTGCCGTTGCCGTGCATCAGGATCATCTCGGGGTCGAGCCCCGCGGCCATGGCCGTGGCGAGCTCGCCCCAGGTGACCACGTCGAGGCCCAGCCCCTCCTCGGCGATCAGGCGACAGAAGCCGGTGGTCAGCAGCGCCTTCGCGGCGTAGTAGACCCGGGCGCGCGGGTAGTGGCGTTCGATCTGTTCGCGGTAGGCGCGGCAACGGCTCCGCACCTCGTCTTCGAGGATCACCAGCAGCGGGCTGCCGAAGCGCTCGACGAGCTGGCTCGCGTCGTGGCCGGCGAGCTGCATCACGCCGTCCTGGCCGACGGTGTAGGTGGTGGTCATGCGGCCTCCCATCTCCCGGTCGCTGCGTCGGCAGCTTCCCCTTCCTCGGGTCGCTACGCTGGATGGCAGTGGTTACATTGATCTATGCTCCTTGGTCAATAGAGCTCAGGGACCAGGGAAGCATGACTACGCACTTCGGCTCGCTCCGGATAGCCATCAGCACCATCGCACTGTTTGCGCTGGTGCCCCTCGAGGCGGGCGGCCATCCGGCGGGGGGTCGCGCAGAGCACGGGATCGTGGCCGTGGATCGCGAGGTCGACCGCGGGCTGCTCCGCGTGCGCAACCGGACGCCGTTCATCCTCTACGTGTACGTCGCCGGGGTGCGGGTGGGCTGGATCAAGCCCTTTCGCACCGAGAGCCTCCGCGGCCTGAGGCGCGGCTACCACGACGTCTACGCCACCAGCCGCTACGGCAGCGGTCAGTGGGGGCCGCGCAAGCTCCACGTCCCGGGGCGGTGGAACATCCTGCCCAGCGCGGGCAGGATGTCCGGCGACACCACCACCGCGCTGGTCTCCCGGATCTACCGCGAGAACCGGTCATCGCTGCAGGCCTGCGACCGACTCGCCCAGCGCCGGGGCGATCAGCTCGAGGGCCGCCGTGCCGAGCTCGAGATCCGGGTCGACAAGCAGGGCAAGCCCCAGGTGCTGGTCAAGGGCGACCACGTCGGCGCGCGGCTGCGCTCCTGCTACCTCGCGGTCACCTCGCAGTGGAAGTACCCGACGACCGGCGAGCCCTACACCGTGTCGTTCCAGCACCTGCACCTCTATCGCCGCTGAGGTTCTTTCCGCGGCGGGGTTGTTGGACCCTAGAAAAAACGGTCAGTTAGGCGCTCGCTCGTCGAGTCTGAGCCAGCGTTTCCCGATGAAACCCTTGATTTCTCATGGATCCGCGTTGGTCCAGGTCTTGCTTCTGAGACCGGTCATCGCTGATCCACCGAGTTGAAGCCTCTCGAGCGGCGCCATCGCGTGTGGACAACTGACCTTAGGCTTCAGGAGGCGCTGGATGAACAACCGCATCGGACGTTGGCTCTGCGTTGGCTGCATCGCTCCCCTCGCGCTGTCGGTGATCACCACCTCGGCGGACGCCGCGGGCTGGCGCGGCAAGCACCGGCTGCGTGTCGGGCACGGCAGGCTGGCCGGGTGGAAGCTCCGCCAGGCGGTCCCCGGGGCCCGATTCGCGGTGCGCAACTCCCAGATCAAGGGCAAAGGCAACCCCGCCTACTACGACTACTCCCGCGACACCCAGGTCAAGGCCGAGGTCAAGCGGATGGAGGGGGTGCTCAACGGTCGGGCGACTCCGGGCTACAACATCTTCCTGTTTCCGAAGCCGGGGGTGCGGATCACCCCGGGCCAGGACTCGCTGAAGATCTGCAGTGGCGGTAAGGCCTGCACCGTGGACGCGATCGCGGTGATGCCGACCAGCGGCCACGTGCCCGGGCGCACCGCCCAGCAGCTGGCCAAGGACCAGCGGCACACGATCTGGACCGTGGCCGGCAACAAGGGCTACCGCGACAAGTCCAACGTGCTGATCGACGGCGCGCCCTCGAAGGGCAACCTGGTCACCGTGGTCAAGTTCAACCTGCAGCTCAAGCCTGGCGCCAACTACGTCTACTTCGACCCCTACCCGGGCAGGACCGCCGGCGTCGTCGGCTTCGCCGACGGCCGGACCCACAAGCTCGTCGTCGAGTAGCCCTCGACGCCCTTCGGGGCGCGGGCACCCTTCTGGCCCTGTCTGGTATGCTGCGCGCGACGACTCTCCTGCTTCCGATCAGGCGGTGAGCTGATGCGCGGCCGAGTGACGCTGGCGACGATCTCCCTGTTTGGCCTCTGCGTGGCGGAGGGCAGCGCTCGCGCCGCCGGGGCACCGATCGTCGCGATCTTCCCGCTCCAGGCCAAGGGCGTGGTCATCGACGCCGACACCCTCGACCGGCTGGGCGACTACCTCGCGGGCCGGCTCGCCGCCTCGGGCCGCTACCAGGTCGTGCCGCGGTCGCAGCTCAAGCAGCGGCTGGCCGCCGAGAAGCGCAAGTCCTACCAGGGGTGCTACGACCAGGGATGCCAGATCGAGATCGGCAAGGAGCTCGCGGCCGAAAAATCGCTGGCGGTCCAGGTGATCAAGCTCGGCTCGCGCTGCGCCGTCACCGCTACGATCTACGACCTGCGTCGGGCGGCGGCCGAGCGGGGCGCCACCGCCAAGGCCGGCTGCAGCGAGGATGAGGTGGTCAACGCGCTGGACTCGGTGGTGCGCGACCTGACGGCCAGCGCTGCCGGACGGCGACCGGGACCCCGGTCGCCGGTGCCGCCGGATCCACCCCCGGTCGCCGCGCCGGCCTCCCCAGCGGGCGCGGCGCAGCGGGTAACGATCGCCCTGGCCAGCCGGCCGGCCGGGGCCCTGGTGTACATCGAGGGGCGCGCCCGTGGGCGGACGCCGCTGACCGTCGACCTGGTACGGGGGAGGAGCTACGGCGTGGAGCTGGAGAAGCGTGGCTTCGGCCGGCGGGTGGAGACCATCGCCGTGCGGGGCCGGCAGCAGTTT
>JAUVBO010000960.1 GCA_030591195.1 Pseudomonadota bacterium | reverse complement strand
GTGGCTGTCGTTCGTCTGGCTCTTCCCCAACGCGATCTAGGGCGACCGACTGTCGAGCGGCACCAGCTCTACAGGAAGAGGCCGGCGCCCGGTCCCAGGGGCATCCCGAGCAGCAGCCAGGCCACCAAGAGGGCCATCCACGCCAACATGAAGGCCAGCGAGTAGGGAAGCATGGTCGCGATCACCGTGCCGATGCCGGCCTTCGGATCATATCGCTGAACGAAGGCCACGATCAGGGGGAAGAAGGACATCATCGGGGAGATGATGTTGGTCGAGCTGTCGCCGATACGGTAGACGCCTTGCACCAGCTCGGGCGTGTAGCCCAGCAACATGAACATGGGGATGAACACCGGCGCCATGAAGGCCCACTTGGCCGAGGCGCTTCCCATCGAGAGGTTGATCAGTGACGTCAGCAGGACGAAGGAGAGCATCAGCGGGATCGGGCCCAGGCCCGAGGACTTCAGCAGCTCCGCGCCCTTGATCGCGAAGATCATCCCCAGGTTGGAATACTTGAACAAGGCGACGAACTGGGCGGCGAAGAAGACGATGACCATGAACAGGCCGAGCGACTCCATCGACTGCTGCATCCCCTTGACGATGTCGGCGTCGCTCTTGAAGGTGCCGGCCGCAAAGCCGTAGGCGATCCCTGCCAGCGCCCCGCCGATGAAGATGAACGCGACGAGCCCGTGCATGAACGGAGAGTGGAGGACGCTGCCTGTCTCAGGGTGGCGCAGGAAGCCTCCCTCCGGGACGAGCCCGATCAGCACCATCGCCCCCAGCGCCAGGCTGACGATCAGGGCCCAGCGCAGTCCACGTCTCTCCGGAGGCGACAGATCGCGTAGCTCCTCGCCTTCGGCCACGGCCGTGTCCTGGTAGGTGCCGAGGCGTGGAACGATCACCTTTTCGGTCACCCAGGTGCCCACCGCGGCGACGAGGAAGGTCGACACCACCATGAAGTAATAGTTGCAGGCGGGGGTGATGCTGTAGCGCGGGTCGACGATTCGTGCCGCCTCCTGGCTGATCCCTGCCAGGAGCGGGTCGATGGTTCCCAGCAGCAGGTTGGCGCTGAAGCCTCCCGAGACACCGGCAAAGGCCGCCGCCAGTCCAGCGATCGGGTGTCGCCCGACCGAGAGAAAGATCAGCGCCCCCAGCGGCACGAGCAGCACGTAGCCGACGTCGCTGGCCATGTTCGAGACCACGCCGGCGAGGACGATGACGAAGGTCAGCAGCCGGCGCGGCGCGGCGTGGACCAGGAGTCTGAGCGCGGTGGCGATCAGGCCGCTCTTCTCGGCCACCCCGATTCCCAGCAGCGCGACGAGGACCGTGCCCAGCGGCGCGAAGCCGGTGAAATTGGAGATCGTGTTCTCCAGCATCCAGTGCAGCCCGTGCCGGGAGACGAGCTGGATCGGCTCCACCACGGTGCCGTCCTTCGGGTTGATGGCCGAGAGCCCGAGCTCACCCAGCAGCCAGGACAGCAGGATCAGGAGCACGCCAAAGATCGCGAACAGGGTCGCAGGATGTGGCAGGGCGTTGCCGATCCTCTCGATCGCCGAGAGGAACCGAGAGAGCAGGGTACGACGCGGCGTAGAAGTCATCTACTCGTGGCGGTCGGCGTGAGGCGATCAGCCGAGGTTCTGTGACCCATGGCTGCTACAGACATTGCTTCGTGTGGTCGGTGAAGATCTGCTCGAGCGGCACGCAGGTCGCGGGCTGGGCGCAGCTCTGGACCTTGCCCGGCTCGGGCTTGGCGTTCTTGTGCGACTGGATGTTCTTCAGCGCCCCGGCGCTCCAGTTGAGGTCGATGTCGACCCAGAAGGTCTCGCCGCCGAGGCCATCGGCGTCGTAGTCGTTGCCCGGGAGCTCGGAGGCTACCACGTCGAGGCAGGCAGCACCGGTGTAGTCGGTCCAGGCCTCGGCGCGGTAGCCGTGGTCGCGGCCCTTGAGCGAGAAGACGACGTTGGGCAGCGGGTTGTCGCACTGGTCGGTGGCCTTGAGCGTGAAGCAGCTACGCTGGGGCAGGTCGATGCCCCAGGCGAACCAGCCGCTGCCGTAGACCCGGCCGCAGACCCAGATCTCGTCGGCTGGCTGGGTGCCCTCGAAGCACTCGGTCTCGTAGGTCAGCTGGCGCGCGCGGACGTCGGGCAGCTCGCTGCGCAGCACCGGCTGGATGTTCTTCACCGGCTTGCCGTCCGCCGCGGTCTGCTCCTCGCAGAAGCCGTCGCTGTTGATCGTGTAGACGTTGCCCTTGGTCACCGAGACCACCGCCAGGTCGGGATGGGGCGACCAGCGCCCGGTGCTCTGGTCGAGGCCGTACCAGCGCATCTCGGCCATCTCGCTGCCGACGTCCACGTCGCCGAGCCAGTCGAGGGCCCCGCTGGGCACCGGTACGCAGTTGACGAAGTCGTCGCCGCTCTGGAACTTGTCGATCTTCGCGCCGCCCTGGTCGCGGAAGTCGAAGTAGGCGAAGCCCACCAGGCCGAGCAGCTTGTCGTCGTCCTGGCGGAACTCGCCCCCGTAGAAGTCGAGGGCACTGGCGCCAGCCATGGTCGTCGCCCATCCCTGGCGCATCGGCTTCGGCGGGAGGTCCCAGCCGAAGTGCTCCTCGAGGATGCAGCGGATGCTGCCGCACTGGAGCTTGCCGAGGGCGGCCAGCGGGACGTCGACCGTCACCGGCGAGGTGGGT
>JAUVBO010000031.1 GCA_030591195.1 Pseudomonadota bacterium | reverse complement strand
CCGTGGATGCCGCCCGCCACCTCGCCCGCCAGGAAGAGGCCGGGCACGGAGGTGGAGCCGTCCGGCTGGAACGCCAGCCCGCCGTTCTGGTAGTGCAGCGTCGGGTAGATCAGCATCGGCTGCTTGGAGATGTCGATGCCGAACCGCGAGAAGAGGATCCACTTGCCGGGGAACTCGCGCTTGACGGCTCCCTCGCCCATCAGGTTGTCGATCATCGGCGAGTCGAGCCAGACGCCGACCTTGCCCGAGGGGGTGGGTACGCCCATCTTGTTGTCGGTGCACTCGAGGATGATCGAGGCCGCCTCGACGTCTCTGGGCTCGCGCTCGTTGACGAACTGCTGACCCTCGACGTTGACCAGGTTGGCGCCCGCGCCACGGAACTTCTCGGTGATCAGGATCCCCTCGGCCTGCTCGGGGAAGGCCACGCCCGTGGGGTGGTACTGGACGGTGTGCAGGAAGGCGAGCGGCACGCCGGCGCGGTAGCCGAGCACCAGGCCGTCGCCGGTGGCGCCGTAGTGGTTGGTGGTCATGAAGCCCTGGATGTGTAGCCGGCCGCTGCCGCCGGTGGCCATCACCACCGCCTTGGCCTTGAACACCACGTACTGCTCGGTCTCGAGGTTGTAGAGCACGGCGCCGGCGCAGTGGCCGTGCTCATTGACGATCAACTCGATGGCCGGGGCGAACTCGAGCACCGTGATGTCGCCGGGGCGGTTGCGCGCCTCGTCGCGGATGGTGCGCATGATCTCGGCGCCGGTGATGTCGGCGGCGTAGTGCATCCGCTTGCGCGAGGTACCGCCGCCGTGCATCGTGGCGAGGCGGCCGGGCTCGATCTGGGTGAAGTTGCAGCCGAGGTCCTTGAGCCAGCGGATGGCGTCGGGGGCGTCGTTGACGAGGGTCTCGACCAGCTCGGGCACGTTGGTGAAGTGGCCGCCGCCCATCACGTCGAGGTAGTGGTAGTAGGGCGAGTCCTTGTCGCCCTTGGTCGCCGCCTGGATGCCACCCTCGGCCATCATCGTGTTGGCGTCGCCGTGGCGCAGCTTGGTCGCCAGCACCACCTTGGCGCCCTGCTCCTGGGCCAGCAGCGCGGCCGAGGTGCCGGCCCCGCCGCCGCCGATGATCAGCACGTCGGTGATGATGTCGGGGCTCGCCAGGTCGGCCTTGTCCGGGTCGAGTCGGCCCTGGGCCTCGATCAGGTCGGCGATCTCGTGGGGGATCGCGTAGCCCTTCGACGGACCGACCTTGAGCTCGCGGCGCCCCTCGGCCTTGAAGTCCGGGTGGTGCTCGAGCCGGGTCTTGCGCTCGTCGAGCGAGAGGAACGGGATCTCCTCGCCGCCCTTCTTCTTGGCCACGCGCTCCTCGCGGGTGGACTCGACGACCTTGATCAGCTTCTCAAGACTCTCGGGATATGCCATCTGGTGTCTCGTACTTTCTCGATCAATCGTTGAACGCCGCTGCCTGCAGGCCCCAAAATAACCTTCAGTCGGTCCCTAGAGACCCTCATCGCTGTCGGCCTTCCAGAACTCGGGGGCCTGGTGGGGTTCCTGCTGCCGCTCGGTGTAGAGCTTCTTCATCTCGTCGGCGGTCATCTGCTTCAGCTCAGCGATCATCTTCTGGTAGTGGCCGTCGGCGATCTTCTTCACCATCGCCTCGAGGTGGTCGGTCGCGGGCGCGATCTTGCCGCCATGCAGCCGTCGGGCAAGCTGGGCGATGTGGTACTGGGGTAGCTCGCCCATGCAGCGGCTGGCGCAGAGCCCGCACTGGATGCAGTCGAAGGAGATCTCGGTCGCCGCGGCGAGGTCGCCGCGCTTGAGCGCGGCGATGTAGTCCATCACCTCGACGTCCATCGGACAGACCTTGGTGCAGGCGTTGCAGGCGACGCAGCGGAACAGCTCAGGGTACAGCGCGGCGATCGTCTCGCCGGTCGGCTCGGCCGCCGCGTAGTCGTAGCTTGCGCGGTTGGCCGGGTAGAACGGCAGCTGGGTGAGGTACATGTCCTCCTCGACCACCGTCTGACACGCCAGCCCGACGTGGATCCGGTAGTCGCCCGGCTTACGGTAGACCGTGGCGCAGGCGCCGCAGATGCCGCCGCGACAGCCCGCGCCGCGGATGTACTGGTAGCCGGCGTGCTCCATCGCCTTCATGATCGTCAGCGTCTCGGGCACCTCGTAGCGCTTGCCCATGATGAAGATCGGCACCAGCTTGGCGGTGATGTTCTCTGCTTCGGTAGCCATCGTGTTTTCCCTTTTATCTTCTGCCGTTGGCGCGCCACGGGGCGGCGCCGCTCGTTTCGTTTCAAGCTCAGGCGTGGGCCTCGACGTACTTCCTCTGCTCGAGCAACGCCGTCGCCGCCTGCTCGTTGAGCGTCAGGCCGAGCTGCTCGCGCGGCACGCCGAGGGCCACGGCCAGCAGCTGGGTGAAGTACAGCGTCGGCATCTCGCGCGAGATCTCGCCGTGAGCTTGACGAATGTCCGACTGCCGCCGGCCGAGGTTGTACTCGCAGACCGGGCACGACAGCGCCATGACGTCGACCTCGTGGTCCACCGCCGACTTGAGGATTCGTGCCGAGGCCGCGTAGGCCGCCGTCTCGTTGGCGAGGATCTGGTACGAGGCGCAGCAGGTGGTGGCGTCGGGGAAGTCGACCAACTCGGCGCCGAGGGCCTCGATGATCTCGCCGAACATCCGCGGAGTGTCGGGCGACTCGATCGCCACCTCGCGCGGCCGCAGCAGCGTGCAGCCGTAGTACGGCGCGACCCTCAGCCCCGTCAGAGGTTTGCTGACCGCCGCTCGGAGCTTGTCCCAGCCGAGCTCGCGCTTGAGGAAGTCGAGGTAGTGCAGCACCTCGACCTCGCCGGCGTAGTCGTTCTCCTCGTCCATGAAGCGATTGATCGTCTCTCGCTTCTCGCCGTCCTCGGCCATGAGCTTGTTGGCCCGGGCCAGCGTGTTGTAGCACATCGAGCAGAGCGTGATCAGCTGCTGGTGGCCGGCGTCCTTGGCGCGGATCAGGTCCCGCACTGGCGCGATGTGGTGGATCAGATCATCGTCGGCGAGGGAAAAGACCGCGCCGCAGCAGTTCCAGCGGGGCAGCTCCACCGCCTCGATCTCGAGCGCCTCGAGGCAGGCCAGCGCTGAGACCTCGAGGTTCTTCGCCTTCGTCTTCAGCGTGCATCCAGGGTAGTAACCGACTTTGGTGCTCATCGCCTCTTCGTTTCTCGTTTCGCGTTAGTCCTGAGCGCTGCGAACGACCGGGGATCAGCCCGTGAACTTGCGTAGCCCGGCGACCAACGCGGCCTGCGGCATTTGCTTGAGCTTGTCCTTGTCGATCGCCTCGGGCGCGATGAAGTTTTCGCCCTTGCGTAGCGTCACCAGCCGCAGCGCCTCGACCACCTTCGGGATCTCGATGCCGCGCGGACAGCGAACCTCGCAGGTGTGGCACGACGCGCAGAGATAGGCCATTTTCTGGGCCGTCATCGAGTCGGCCAGGCCGAGCTGTAGCATGTGCATCATCTTGCGGGTGTAGACCTCCATCTCACCGGTCATTGGGCACGAGCCGGCGCAGAGCCCACACTGGAAGCACAGGTTGGGATCCTGGCCGCTGATCTCGAGGATCTTCCTCGTCAGCGGCCCGCGCAGCGTCTTGGCGGAGATCGTGATTGCCATCGGTCGAAACCTCTCCAGGGGGTCAATGAAGGGTGCGTCGGCTTTCTATCACGCGCTCGCGAGACCAGCAACGCGCGATTCTATTTGTGGCATTGGTATCAGTATTGTTTATCGCGCAGATTAACGTTGTTTATGCTGCACGGGGGGAGGCGCCACGCGTTGACCCGCGTGGGGTCGGGGCATATAGTCCGCGCGCGACGGCACCCGAGTGGCCGTTATGACGCGGTACGCAACAAGCCTGGAGGACACGATCGTGGCCGACGATACGAAGAAGATCCTGGTGGTCGGAGGTGGCATCGCCGGGATGACCGCAGCGATAGAGGCGGCCGAGGTTGGCCAGGAGGTGATCCTGGTCGAGCGGAACCCCTACGTGGGCGGCCGGGTGGCCCAGCTGCACAAGTACTTCCCCAAGCTCTGTCCACCGAGCTGCGGGCTCGAGATCAACTACAAGCGGCTCAAGAGCAACCCGCGGGTGCAGGTGCTGACCCAAGCCGAGGTGACCGAGGTCAAGGGGACCGAGGGCGACTTCGAGGTGACGGTCAAGCACGCCCCGCGCTACGTCAACGACAAGTGCACCTGCTGCGACAAGTGCGCCGAGGCCTGCGAGCTCGAGGTCGACAACCCCTTCGACTACGGGATGAGCAAGATCAAGGCGGCCTACCTGCCGCACAAGAACGCTTATCCCGAGCGCTACGTGCTGCACCCGGATCTGGTGGCCGACGCCGGGGCGGCGAAGAAGGTCGCCGACGCCTGCACCTACGGCGCCATCGACCTCGAGGAACAGCCGCGCGAAGAGACGCTGAAGGTCGGCGCGGTGGTCTGGGCCACCGGCTGGGACCCGTTCGACGCCTCGAAGATCGAGTACTACGGCTTCGGCAAGCACCAGAACGTCGTGACCTACGTGATGCTCGAGCGGCTCGCGGCTGACGACGGGCCGACCCAGGGCAAGATCTTGCGGCCGTCCGACGGCGAGCCGCCGAAGCACGTGCTCTTCGTCCAGTGCGCCGGCAGCCGCGACGAGAACCACCTCGCCTACTGCTCGGGGGTCTGCTGTCTGGCGTCGCTCAAGCAGGCGACCTACGTGCGCGAGCAGTACCCGGATTCGAAGGTGACGATCTGCTTCATCGACATCCGCACGCCCGACCGGCTGGAGGACTTCTACGTCAAGGTCCAACAGGACGAGGGGGTGAGCTTCGTCAAGTCGAAGGTCGCGGGCATCAGCGAGGCTGCCGACGGCACGCTGACGGTGCAGGGCGAGGACACGACCAAGGGCGAGCGGTTCGAGACCACCGCGGACCTGGTGGTGCTGGCTACGGGGATGGTGCCGAACAAGCCGGCGGTGGAGCTGCTGGCCGACGACTACGGCTTCTTGCTTGGCGAGCAGGCGGCGGGTCACGTGCCAGCCGGCTGCGTGATGACGCCGACCGAGGTCAGCTCGACGGTGCAGGAGGCCACGGCCGCTGCGCTGTCTGCGCTGCAGAGCTGCCGCTAGGTCGCAACCGCAAACGATAGCGATACGAGGACTCATCCCATGTCAGATACGAAGCTTGGTTGCTACATCTGCAGCGGTTGCGGCATCGGCGACTCGCTCGACATCGACGCGCTCTGCGAGATGGCCGAGGAGGACGACAACACCGAGGCCGACATCGTCCGCCGCCACGAGGCGCTCTGCTCCGACGAGGGCGTGGCGCTGATCAAAAACGACATCGACAACGAAGGCGTCAACGCGGTGGTCATCGGCGCCTGCTCCTCGCGGGCGAAGCAGAAGGAGTTCGCGCCGCTCTCGGGTGTGGTGCTCGAGCGGGCCAGCCTACGCGAGGGCGTGGCCTGGATCTGCGAGCCGCAGGACGAGGACGGCCAGCTGCTGGCCGAGGACTACCTGCGGATGTGGTGCACCAAGGCGAAGAAGAGCGCGCTTCCCGAGCCCTTCGCCGAGGGCGAGTTCGCCAAGTCGATCCTGGTCGTCGGCGGTGGCGTGGCGGGCATGACCGCCGCGCTCGAGGCGGCCAAGGCCGGCTACGAGACGACCCTGCTGGAGCAGCAGGCCGAGCTCGGCGGCTACGCGGCCAAGCTGCACCAGAGCGTCCCGCACAGGCCGCCCTACCACCAACTGGAGGACGTCGGCGTCGGGGCGCTGATCGATCAGGTCAGGTCCCAGCAGGGCCTGACGGTGCTGACCGAGGCCGAGATCGAGGGGATCGACGGCGCGCCGTGCAAGTTCGAGGTCAAGGTCAAGACCGGCAGCAAGGAGGTCGCGCTGAAGATCGGCGCGATCGTGCTGGCCTCGGGCTTCACCCCCTACGACGCGAGCAAGCTGGGCCACCTGGGCTACGGCGAGCACCAGGACGTGGTGACCAGCGTCGAGCTCGAGGCGATGGTCAAGGCCGGCGAGCTCAAGCGCCCGTCAGACGGCGGCGCGGTCAACAGCGTGCTGTTCATCCAGTGCGCTGGAAGCCGCGACAAGGACCACCTGCCCTACTGCTCGACGGTCTGCTGCAACACCTCGCTCAAGCAGTCGCTGTACCTCAAGCAGCACAACCCCGCGGCTCAGAGCTACGTGCTGTACAAGGACATGCGCACGCCGGGGCAGGGCGAGGAGTTCTACCGCCAGGCCCAGCGTGACGGGACGGTCTTCATTCGCGGCGAGCTCAAGGAGGTCGCGAAGCCCAACGGCAAGCTCTCGGCGGCGATGACCGACGTGCTGCTCGGCGAGGACGTGCAGATCGAGGACCTCGATCTGATCGTGCTCGCCACCGGCATGGTCTCGACCAACCGGCTCGAGGGCGAGACGAACGAGCCGCTCTCCGAGGAGGAGGTCCGGGCCCAGCCGAAGATCCTCAAGCTCAACTACCGCCAGGGTCCCGAGGTGCCGGCCCTGCGCTACGGCATGCCCGACTCGCACTACATCTGCTTTCCCTACGAGACCCGCCGCACCGGCATCTTTGCCGCCGGCACCGTCCGCCGGTCGATGGACGCCGCGGCGGCGATGCGTGACGGCCGCGGCGCGGCGCTCAAGGCGATCCAGGCGGTGGAGGTGATCTCCCGCGGTGAGGCGGTCCACCCGCGGGTCGGCGACAAGACCTTCCCTGAGTTCTTCATGCAGCGCTGCACCCAATGCAAGCGTTGCACCGAGGAGTGCCCCTTCGGCGCGATCAACGAGGACGAGAAGGGCAACCCGCTGCCCAACCCGACACGCTGCCGGCGCTGCGGCATCTGCCTGGGAGCTTGCCCGGAGCGGATCATCAGCTTCAAGAACTACACGATCGACGGCATCGGCTCGGCGATCAAGTCCATGGAGGTGCCCGACGAGGACGAGGAGAAGCCCTGCGTGCTCGCCCTGGTCTGCGAAAACGACGCCCTGCCGGTGCTCGACAAGCTGGCCCAGGCCCGCACCAAGCTGAGCCCCTACATCCGGGTGATCCCGCTGCGCTGCGCCGGCTCGACGAACCTGATCTGGATCGCCGACGCGCTGGCCAAGGGCATCGACGGCGTGCTGGTGCTCGGCTGCCACCACGGCGACGACTACCAGTGCCACTTCATCAAGGGCTCCGAGCTGTGCAAGACTCGCCTCGGTAACATCAAGGACACCCTCGAGCGCCTGGTCCTCGAGCCCGAGCGCATCCGCTTCGAGGAGATCTCGATGAACGACGGCGACAAGCTGACCACCGTCATCGAGGAGTTCATGGAGACCATCGAGGAGGTCGGCCCCAACCCCTACAAGGGATTCTAGCTGCCCTCCGCCGTTTCGCCCGACGCGTTCGGCGACCGGTGCTTGGCGCGGCGTCCAGTTCAAGTGCGCGTGATGTGAGCCAGTTCGCGCGTTAGGCGCGCGCCATACTGGCCCACCGCGCCACCGGGGCGTTCGGGATTCCTCGGGCAGCGGCGTCAGCACAGCCAACCAGCGAAGATCGCACCAGAAGCTACCAGGCTCTCGGACCCGCTGTTGTGGCACGTGACTTGAATCGTCGTGCACGAGGGGGGAGAGCATGATCAGCACCAGCCGGCGTCTGCTTGGCGCAACGACGGTCGCTTTGCTCGCAGTCGCCTGCGGGATCGAGACCGGGCAGGAGCCTGCCGGTCACTCGGGTGAGGTCGCTCCGGGCTCTTCGAAGGGCGACGGCGAGCTCGCCGCGTCGGCCCGGAGCCTTCGCCCGCGCCTCGCGTCGGACATTCTCCGCCGCACCGGATACTTTGGCGACCACACCCCGGTTCGCCGCGCCTTGTCTGCGTCCGGCGCGACCGTGATCTACGTCAACTTCGACGGCGTGACGTTGACCGCCGCCCAGGAGGAGGACGCCACCAGGAACCTGCACTACGGCCAAGAGTGTACGGTTCCCGCCATCGACCTGCTGAGCCCGGCGAATCGCGAGATCATCGTCGAGTACGTCAGGCGCGACTACGGCGCGTTCAATGTCCAGGTCGTCGACCGCCGGCCAACCAGCGGCGTCTACCACATGGCCGTGGTCGGGGGCTGCCCTGACGTGTGCGGCCTGTGGAAGCGTGACGCGGGAGTGGGAGGCTGCGCGGGACTGGACTGCGGCAACGCCTCGGAAAAGAACATCGCCTATGTTTATCCCCTCAATTACCTGGGTCGCTGCGGCAACGCCCAGCCGGTCAGCCCAGACGACTGGGTGCTGGCGGAGATCGCCATCGCCATCTCCCACGAGATGGGGCATGCCTTCGGCCTGGATCACACCTCACACGAGGACGCCGTCTGCGACATGATGAGCTACGGCTTCTGCCCCGATCGCCGGAAGCGCTTCCTCGACGAGGAGATGGAGCTCGCCAAGGACGCCGGCGGCAGCTACGAAGCAGACACCTGCGGCCCGACGCGGCTCAACAGCTACCGGCTGCTGCTCGCGGCGCTCGGAGCTAACCCGACCCGGCCCCAGGTCTCGATCCAGTCGCCGCGAGAGGGGGATACCGTCGGTACCAAGGTCACCGTCAGTGCCACGGCGGGCGACGACCTTGCCGTCGACACGGTCGAGCTGCGCGTCGACGGCGAGCTGATCGACACCAAGCAGGAGCCGCCGTACGACTTCCAGCTGACCCTCGCCGCCGGGCAGCACGGGATCACCGTCAGCGCGACGGATGGCGCTGGCCTCGCCAGCGCGGCGACGATCACGGTGCACGCGGCCCAGTCCACCGATCCGGCGCCAGACCCGACGGCCCCGGGCGGCACCGAGCAGGGCCCCCATGCCCCGGCCTCCACGCCCTACCCGGACAGCGGTGCGGAACACATCCTGGGCTCCTGTTCGCTGGCCGGTCCGTCGGGTGCCGACCAGGCCCCGGTGGGGCTGACGCTCCTGCTCTTGGCCTCGTCCACGATCCGCCGCCGGCGCCGCGGTTGGTCAGGTCGTCGCGGATGACCTCGCGGGCAGCTGGTCGATGAGGCGCACCGCCCGCGGGTCATTGACTCGCCGATCCCTGGTAGAGATGATCAGCGTCGGGCACCGGGCCGCCAGGTCGAAGCCCGATCGGGCCCGGCTACAACTCTGGAGAGTCTCGGATGAAGCGCTGGAAGGTCTTGCTCGCGTGGTCGCTGACGCTGGCCGGGGCGTGCTCGAACGACAACGGTAGCACCACCAAGGTCTGCCCCCCTTGCGGGGCGAACATGGCCTGCGACGAGGCCACGGGAAGCTGCGTCGCCACGTCGGTGATCTGCGAGCCGGCCTGCGGCCCAAACGCCAACTGCACCGCGGCGGCGGCGTGTGCCTGCATCCAGGGCCACAGCGACTGCAACGGCACGCCGGGCGACGGCTGCGAGTGTGCCACGACGACCTGCAACGTCGATGGCACCTGTGGCGGTGACTCGCCGCCACCGCCACCGCCACCGCCACCGCCGCCGCAAGGCTGCCAGACCGAAGTCTGCCCGACCGGGAAGGTCTGCACTGACAGCGGCGAGTGCATCGAGAAGCCGACTCCGGCGCCGAGCGACATCATCGCCCGGCTCCAGCTGCGGCGTCTGACCCAGGACGGCGCGGCGAAGGTGCTCGGCGACCACGGCGAGGGGGCCCAGGAGGAGGTCTGGTTTCGCCAGCAGGAGACGCTGCCGGTCGACAAGCGCCAGACGTTTCAGACGGCCGACGGAGAGACGTGCTTCCTCCAGGCGGGGGCGAGCCGCTGGCTCGACGACTGGCCGAGCACGCCGATCATCAGCGCCGGCAACGTGACCTTCAACGTCACCGGCGCACCCGGCGCGATCGTCATCGGCGCCCACGACAGCGGCGGCGAGTGGTTCTACTGGCGCGACGAGCCGGACAACCTGCCGACCGGCGCGGGATCGGTCACCAACTGGTTTGAGCCCCAGTACGTGCCCTTTGGCGCCGGGTTCACTGCCGACGTCGTCGGTGGACCAGACCTCGGCGCGATGAGCTTCCAGGGGCAGATCCCGGACGACTTCGCGATCGTCACGCCGCGTGAGGAGCTCGAGGGCCAGCAACCCACGGGAGACCTGACCGTCAAGTGGGATCCGCCGCAGCCCGGGGCCAGCATGGAGATCACCCTCACCGCGGCCTACCAGGACACCGTGGCCTGCGTGGTGAAGGACGACGGCGAGGCGACGATTCCGGCGGCGGTGACGAGCAGGTTCTCGCTCAAGACATTGCTCGAGATGCGCCGTGACATCCAGGTCTACACCAAGGTCACCGAGCCGCTGAACAAGCTCACCGTGCACGCGACGGTGGCCGGCCGCGTGGAACACCACCGCTGGATATCGTTCGAGCCGTAGCCGTCTTCCAGCGCCGTGCGTTGACTCACAGGGCGATGAGCTCGCGGTCACCCCGTCAGTCCGAGCTTTGCCCGGAGGAAGTCGCGCGCAAGCTGTCGTAGACTCTCCCCATGCCAACCAAACATCTGCTGGCGCTCGCGTTAGCCGGCTCGCTCGTCGCCTGTTCCTCCACCGATGGTTCCTCGGCCGACGCCGGGCCCTCTGCCCAGTGCGGCAACCAGCGCCTCGATCCGGGCGAGGCGTGCGAGCACAGCTACATCGACGAGCGCAACGTGCTGCACAACGAGCCGATCTACCGCCGCAAGAAGTGCAGCGCGGGTGCGAACCTGACCTGCAACGACGACTGCTCGATCCCGGCCGACGCCTGCACCGCCTACTGCGGCGACGGCAAGACCAACGGCACCGAGCAGTGCGACGGCGACGACTTCGGCCTGCGGTGTGACCAGGGGCCCTCGAGCTGCACCGAAGACTGCACCCTCGACCGCAGCAAGTGCGAGGGTGACTGCGGCGACGGCCTGCTCAGCCCGCCGGCCGAGCAATGCGACGGCGACCGGTTCCTCTCGGCCTGCCACGACTCTTCGGGGACGCTGACCTGCAACGCCAACTGCACCATCAACCCGGGCAGCTGCCAGGCCTACTGCGGTGACGACCAGCGCAATGGCCCCGAGGCCTGCGATGGCCAGGCCGTGCCGGTCTGCCACGACAAGAGCGGAGCGGTCCGCTGCGCGCCGGACTGCAGCGCTATCGATCTCAGCGGCTGCGGCGCGGGCTACTGCGGCGACGGCGCGATCAACGGTCCAGAGGTCTGCGATGGCCAGGTGGTGCCCAGTTGCCACGACGGGGCGGGGGTGGTGGTCTGCGTCGCGGGCTGCGTGGCTGACGCGACCCAGACGACCTGCAAGGCCTACTGCGGCGACGGCACCCAGAATGGCCCGGAGACGT
>JAUVBO010000054.1 GCA_030591195.1 Pseudomonadota bacterium | reverse complement strand
CCCCTGCCGCCCCCCGCCGCACACTCCCCTCCGCCCTACGGAGCACCCGCGGGCGGACCCGCGCCGATGGCCCCCGGTGCGCCGCCGATGGTGCCCCAGCAGCCGATCTTCCGACCCGAGACCGCGGTCTCCCAGACCGACGGAAACCTGCGCCCGGCCGGCCTCTCGCCAAGGTCGAAGAGGCTACTGTTCTTCGGCGGCGCCGGGCTGGTGGTGCTCTTCGGCGGGCTGCTCACGCTCAAGCTGCTGCTGAAGAAGGAGCCGAACCAGCAGCAGGTCATCCGGCCGAAGATCAGCCCAGACGAGATGGCGGCCCAGCACCTCGAGGAGGGCACCAAGGAGTACCGGGCGCGTAACTGGGAGGTGGCCCGCAGGCACTACCTCAAGGTGCTCGCCGTGGCGCCAGGCCTCGACCAGGCCAAGCGCTACGCGGATCAGGCCGCGGCCGAGATCGGTGCCCGCGACGCCTTGCAGCGAGCGAAGACCGCCGTCGCGGCCAAGGACTTCACCGCGGCGCGCAACGAGCTGTCGCAGGTGCCATCGAGCTCGGTCTACGCCGGCGAGTCGCGAAAGATCAAGCAGAGGCTCGACGACGCCCAGGTCGAGCAGCTGCTCGAGTCGGCCCGCCTGCTGGAGGACTCGGGCGACAAGCAGGGCGCGCTGGCCAAGGTCGGCGACGCGCTGAAGATCACGCCGACCAACGAGACGGTGCGCGCGCTGCACTCCCGTCTTAGCGCCCCGAGCAGGGTCGCCAGGCGCCAGCCGCGCCGCCGGGGGAGGACGGGCAGACCAACCCGCGCCCGCCCATCCCGCGGCCGACGGTCGCCGCGGCCGGCGGCCGGCGGCCGCGGGCGGCCGATCCGCGTTGGCAGCAGCGCCAAGACCGCGCTGACGCGTTATCGCCGCAAGGAGTGGGGGCCGGCCTACCAGGCGGCCAAGGACGTGGCCAACTCCCAGAGCGGCCGGCGCAAGACGGCGACCAACGCCCTGGCCCGTGCGATCCGCGGCGTGGGCCAGGCGGTGCTCCGGGCCCAGCAAGTCCAGGCGAGCGCTCCCAAGAAGGCCGTGGGCTACTACCTCACCGCCCTGGGCTACGACCGCAAGGTGCCTGGCAAGCCACACCAGGGATGGATCAAAGCGAAGCTGCAGAAGGTCGTGCGCTTCCAGGCCAACTCGGCGATGGCCCGGGGCAAGTACGTCGAGGCCTACCAGGCGATCCGCAAGTGGACCAAGCACGGCCGGCCAGACGCGGCGATGAACAGGGTGCTCCAGCAGCTCGAAAAGAAGGCCCACCGGCTGTTCACCAAGGCCTACACGATCCGTAGCGCCAACCCCAAGCAAGCGCGCCGGATGTGGCAGCAGGTGCTGAAGATGGTGCCGCCAAAGAGCACCGCCTACCAGAAGTCCTACTCATGGCTCAACAACTCCGCGCCGCGCTATCAGGACGAGGACGAGGACTAGCTTTCGACGCCGACAACGAGCGATGAGGTACGAGCTCTTCCTGCGACGGAGCGACGGTGCCCTCGAGGACCAGGCGCTGGCGTCGATCGCGCAGCGGGTCGCCGGGGGGAAGACCCAGCTGGTGCTCGAGGTCTATCGCAGCGATCGCAGCAACGAGGCGCTCGGCGTCGATCTCGGCGTCGAGCTCGGCGTCGAGACCGGCGCGGCCTGCCGGCTGGTCGAGCTGGCCTTGGCGCTCGCCGCCGAGCACGGATTGACGGTCTACGACCCGCAGCTCGGACGCACGGTGGCAGCCGGTGCCGCCGAGCAGGTGGTCGCGCACTACGAGCGCACGGCGGCCTTCACCGGCGGCGAGCAACTCGGCCAGGGCGGGCACAGCCCGGCCGGTGGCCCGGCCAGCGCGCGGATCTGGATCTACCTCGCCGGGGCGGTGGTGGCGCTCTTCCTCGCCAGCCGCCTGCTGACCTGCTGGATCTAGTCGATCTAGTCGATCGAGGTCACCTGGATCAGGATCTCACCGCGCCTACCGCTGAGCGGAGCGAACCGAGCGACCGGAGGGAGCGTTGACCTTGGGGATGAATTGCGTGCTGCTTGCAGCAGGCAAGAGGGGGCAAGTGAGGCACTGCCCTCCTAGCAGAGTGATCGTCGCTTGTCGATCACCGCGCGGACCTTCGACTCGAGGTCGGCGAACTCGAACGGCTTGTCGATGTACTCGTCGGCTCCGGAGAGCGGCGAGGTCATCTCGTTGATCTTCTCGCCGATGGCCGTGAGCATCACGATGCCGATGTTCTTGAACCGGTCGTCGTTGCGCAGCTCCTTGGCCACCTCCCAGCCATTCTTGCCGGGCATCATCACGTCAAGGACGATCAACTCGGGGAAGGACTCCCGCACCTTGGCCAGCGTCTGCTCGCCGTCGCTGGCCTCGAGCACCTGGAATCCTGCCTTTCGCAACCTGATGCTGAGCAGCGTCAGGATCTCGGGATCGTCGTCGGCGACCAGGATAACGGGGGGATGGTCTTTGTCGGTCATTGCCGTAAATTCCTCAACGTGCTTCGAGGCTAGTTGGTCTACCGCTCTGGTGTCAAGCACCTTGACATGAGAGGCTTTTTTGTTGGATAGCATCGGCCGACGGTCGATGCGCAAGCTGCTCAAACGGTTGATGCTGGGCCTGGTCCTCGGCGTCGGCGTCTACGCCGTCGGGGCGATCTATCTCGGCGTCCAGGACCTTGCCGCTTCGCTGGCCCGATTCGAGCTGGCGCGGCTGCTACCGGTCATTGGCCTGTCGCTGGCCAACTACCTGCTGCGCTACCTCAAGTGGAGCCTCTACCTGCGGGTGCTCGGCGTCGCCGTGCCGCCCGGGCGCAACCTGATCATCTTCCTCGGCGGCCTGAGCATGACCGTCACCCCGGGCAAGATCGGCGAGCTGCTCAAGGCCTACCTGCTCAAGACCGCCCAGGAGGTGCCGATGGCGCGCACGGTGCCGGTGGTGATGGCCGAGCGGATCACCGACCTGCTGGCGCTGGTGCTGTTGATGCTCGGCGGCATCTTCACCTTCGGCCGTGGCCAGCTCCCAGCGGCGATCGTCGGTGGGCTGGTGCTCGCCTTCTTGGTCGTCGTCAGCTCGCGGCGGCTGTCGCTCGGCCTGCTGTCGCTGCTCGGGCGGCTGCCCGGCCTGCAGCGCCTGACGCCCAAGCTGCGCCAGTTCTACGAAAGCACCGCGGCGCTGTTCGCGCCCGGGCCGCTGCTGGCTAGCGCGCTGCTCTCGGTAGCCGCGTGGTTCTGCGAGTGCCTCGGTTTCCACCTGGTGCTCGGCGGCTTCGGCGTGACCTCGGCCTCGCTGTTGCTGTCGGTGTTCATCTACAGCGCCTCGACGATCGGCGGGCTGCCGACCCCTGGCGGCCTCGGCCTGACCGAGGGCGGGATGACGGCGTTGCTGCGCTACATGGCGGGCGTGCCCAAGGGGATCGCCGGCGCGGCGACGCTAGTCATCCGCCTCTGCACTCTCTGGCTCGCGGTGCTGGTCGGCGTGGTAGCGCTGGTCGTCTTCCGCCGCCGGGTGGGCCTCGCCGAGGACGCCACCGAGCGGATGGTCAACCGGCGAAGAATGGGCCCCCTCGAGCCGTAACAAGAGCGCAGCGCCGGGCTCGGAGCCCGCACCTGGGCCGCTGTGGTATCGTCTCCCCAACATCGCGGTGGAGGGAAAATGCCCGAGATCGACTTCGACTTCGCCCGCTACATCGCCCAGCGTCGGGGCGCCGACGACGCCCGCCTGCGCGCCGGCGCGGCCTACGCCTACCCCGGCGACCAGAAGGTGCTGCGGACCCTCTCGCGGGTCACGCCGGTGACGCTCGCCGTCGCGGCGACGGTGCGGCTGTTCAAGAACGTCGCCAAGAGCGAGATCCTCGGCACCTCGGTCAAGGTCACCGACAAGCAGTTCCCCGAGATCTATCAGCTCACCGTCGACTGCGCCGCGGCGCTGCAGATCGCCCCGCCGACGGTCTACGTCGCGCCCGAGGTGGGCACGCTCAGCGCCCACACCTTCGGCACCACCGACGACGCGTTCATCGTCATCAACGGGGTGCTGGTCGACCACCTGAGCCCCGCGGAGCTCAAGTTCGTCATCGGCCACGAGTGCGGCCACATCCACAACAACCACGCGGTCTACATCACCGCGCTGTATTACCTGATGTACTCGGCCAACGAGTTCGTCCGCTGGATCGTCAAGCCGGCGGTGCTGGCGCTGCAGTCGTGGGCCCGGCGGGCCGAGGTCACCTGCGACCGGGCCGGGCTGATCTGCTGCCGTGACCTCGACAGCGCCCTCGGCGCGCTGGTCAAGCTGGCCCTCGGCAGCCAGAAGCTCGCCGACCGGATCGATCTCGACGAGTACCTCAAGCAGCTCGACGAGAGCCAGCAGGGGGCTGGCCGGGTGGTCGAGCTGGCCCACAGCCACCCCTACCTGCCCAAGCGGGTCGCCGCGCTCAAGCTCTTCGCCGCGACCCACTTCTACAGCAAGGCGATCGGTGTCGAGGCCGACGCCAACGCCGTCAGCCTCGATGCCTGCGACGCCGAGGCGGCGCGCATCCTCTCGATCTTCGGTCGCCGCCGCAAGAAGGAGGCCGCCGCGACCGAGGCCCCGCCGCCCGATCCACCAGAGGCCGCTGGAGATTGACCGCCGCTGGTTGCTGGTGGTTGCTTGTAGTTCGCTGATCGCTGATCGCTGATCGCTGCTTTGCAGGAGACCGAGATGCTCGAAAGCTACCGGGTACACAAGAACGAGGTGGCCGTGCTGATGCAGCGGCTCGCCGACGTCGCCGGTGGGCTCGGCATGACCTCGCTGCGGGTCGACATCGAGGGCGCCCGGCTGCCCAAGCTCGCCGAGGAGCGCTTCAACC
Organism: Pseudomonadota bacterium; assembly: GCA_030591195.1. The sequence goes on along the minus strand of JAUVBO010000054.1, from coordinate 4,244 downwards.
TCGTGGTGGTCGGCGAGTTCAACCACGGCAAGTCGACCTTCGTCAACGCGCTGCTCGGCCGGCCGCTGCTGCCGATGGGGATCACGCCGACCACCGCGACGATCAACCACATCGTCTGGTCCGAGCAGCCGCGCGCCCGCGCGGTGCTCAACGACGGCGGCACCGAGGAGATCGGCATCGACGAGCTCGCCGCCTACGTCACCCTCGAGGGCGAGCACTCGGCCAACATCCGCTACGTCGAGATCGGCTACCCGGTGGAGCTGCTGCGCGAGCGGATCACCCTCGTCGACACCCCCGGGGTCAACGACATCCACGAGGCCCGGGCCGAGATCACCTACGGCTACATCCCGCGGGCCGACGCGGTGGTCTTCCTGCTCGACGGGACCCAGGTGCTCAAGCAGAGCGAGCGGAGCTTCCTCCGGCAGCGGCTACTCAAGCGCAGCCGCGACAAGCTGCTGTTCGTCATCGGCAAGGCCGACCTGCTCAGCGAGGAGGAGCTGGCCGAGACCATCGCCTTCGCCCGGCGCCACCTGACGGCGATGGTCGACGAACCGGTACTGTTTGCGGTGAGCCCGCGGCGCTACCTCGAGGGAGAGCAGCAAGCGAGCGGCATGGCCGAGCTGATGGCCTTCCTGCGCAACTACCTCGAGCGCGAGCGCGGCCGGATCCTCGTCGACAACGCCATCGGCGATGCCCAGCGCACCGCCCAGTACCTGCGGTCGAGCGTCGGCCTCAAGCGCGGGGCGATGCAGCTGTCGGTGGAGGAGCTCGGCGAGCGGATCGCCGAGGTCCGCCACCAGCTCGAGGGCAGCAAGCAGTCGATCCGCGACAACCTCCAGCGGATCCGCGAGGAGTCCGACGCGGTCAAGGCCACCGTGCGTCACGACCTGCGCCAGTTCGTCGACGGCTTCTGCGCCGCCTTGCCCGGGCAGATCGACAAGGTCGACGCCAACGACGTCAAGCGCTACCTGCAGTTCTTCATCCAGGACAAGTTCAAGGAGTGGGCCGAGGCCGAAGGCGACAAGGTCGCCGAGCTGCTCGAGGACCTGGCCGAGGAGATCATCAAGGTCACCAACGAGAACATCCACGCGGTGCTCGACCGGGTCGCCGCCGGGCTCGGGCCGGCCGACACCCGCGTCGACCTCGAGGTCGACACGCTCAAGTACGACGCCGGGGTCTTTGCCCTCGGCGCCCTCGGCACCACCGTCTTTCTGTTCGTCAACACCTTCGTCGGCGGCCTGCTGACCCTCGCCGCGCCGGTGCTGGCGGTCGTGCTCAGGGAGAAGGTTGGCGGCGCGATCAAGACCCAGGCCAAGGAGCGCGGGCCCGAGGTGATCCAGCGCGCGGGCGAGGCGGTCAAGCCGCGCTTCGAGCAGATCGTCGATCAGTTCACCGACCGCCTCTCGGACTTCGTCACCAGCGCCGGCGAAGCGCTGCACCGCGGCATCTCCGAAGTGCTCGACCAGGCGATGGCCGAGCGCGGCGAGGCCGAGCAGGATCTCTCGGCTGGCGGCGGCGCCCTCGAGCTGCAGGAGCGGCAACTCGGCGAGATCGAGGCCGGGCTGATCGAGCTGCGCAGCCGCCTCTGGACCCTCGATGCGGCGGAGTCGATCGCCCGCGCGAGCGCGGTGGACGACGACGCCCAGGCGCCGGACTGAGGGCGACTCGGCGAAGAACCATGGGCTTGTGGGATCGACTGCGGCAGGGCGTCGGCGAGCTGGTCGACGACATCTCGGTGCGCGACGACGTCCGCGCGCTGCTTCACCGCGCCCGTAAGGCGCTCGGCGAGGGCAAGGCCGACGAGGCCCGGACCCTGCTCGAGGAGGCGACCCGGCTCGATCCGGACTACAGCCGCAGCTGGTTGATGCTCGGTGTGACGCTGCTGCACTCCGATCAGCTCGACGGTGGTGATCATCTCGACCGGGCGGTGGCGGCCCTCGAGCGGGCCGATGCGGCCAAGCCTGGCGACTTCGAGACCCTGCTGGCGCTGGCCCGCGCCCACCACGCCTGCGGCGAGGAGGACCAGGCGATCGCCCGAGCCAAACAGGCCCTCGCCGGGCGGGTCACCGAGGGGCTGCTCGACCAGCTCTACGGGCTGCTGGGCGAGATCTACCTCCACCGCGACGACGTCGACCGCGCGGTGCGCGAGCTGCGCAAGGCGGTGGCGATCTCGGGCGGCGAGGATCTCGAGCTGGTGGCGCTGCTCGGCCGGGCGCACTACCGCGACGGCAACCTACCCCTCGCGCGCCAGTCCCTCGGGCGCGCGGCGGTGGCCAGCCCCGCCGACCCGGAGGTGCTCTCCTTGCTCTCCACGGTGCTGCTCGAGCTCGGTGTGGTCGACGAGGCGCGCCTGGCGGCCCTCCGCCTGCTCGAGGAGCGTGACGACGCCAACGCCCGCTGCCTGCTCGCCCGCTGCCTGCTCGCCGCCGGTGAGCCCGAGCAGGCCCGCGAGCAGCTGTTGCGCGCCCGCGCGCGGCCGACAGCGGGCGAGCGCGCGGCCGACAGCGCCGACGACCGGACCACCGCCGAGATCCACGGGCTGCTGGCCGATGTCTACCTCGCGGTGGCGCAGCCGCGAGAGGCCCTCGATCAGCTGCGGATCGCCAAGCAGCTCTCGGCCGCGCCCGGCCCGACGCTGCTGGCGCGCATCGTCGAGCTGGCGCTCGAGGTCGACGAGCCGCGACCGACCCTCGCCGACGACGCGCACGCCCTGCTCGCCCAGAGCCCCGACCACCCGGCAGGCCTCGCCGGAGCGGCCGCGGCCGAGGGTGACGCCGACCACGCGCGGGCGCTCGACTTGGCCGCCCGCTCCTTGGCCGCCTCCGAGACCCACGCCGGCCGGCTGGCCCTCGGGCTGGTCAAGCTACGCGCCGGCCGACCGCGCGAGGCCCAGTTCGCCCTGCGCGCCGCCCTGCGGCTCGGGCCCCGCAGCCAGCGGGCCCGGCTGCTGCTGACCGAGGCGCATGCCGTGGACGCAGCCGACCTCGAGGGGCCCAGCGACGAGGCGGCGGTCTACCCGACCTTGCGCCGGGTACGCCGGCTGCTCGCCTCGCGGCCCGGCTTCGAGGAGCAGCTGCTGGCCGTCTCGGCCCTCGAGCGGGACTTCGACCGGCCGCTGCTGGTGGCGGTGATGGGCGAGTTCAACAGCGGCAAGTCGACCTTCGTCAACGCCCTGATCGGCGAGGAGATCGCGCCGATGGGCGTGACGCCGACCACCGCGACGATCAACCTGCTCAAGTACGGCGAGCAGCGCACGGCGCGGGTGGTCTACACCGACGACCGCGAGCAGGACCTCGAGTGGCAGCAGGTCGGGCCGTTCCTCCGCTCGCTGGACCACCAGCAGGCCCGGACGGTGCGGGTGGTGGAGCTGCTCTACCCGGCCGAGGAGCTGCTACGGGTCAACGTCGTCGACACGCCCGGACTCAACTCGATGATCGCGGAGCACGAGGCCACCGCCCGCGAGTACCTGCAGCAGGCCGACGCGGTGGTATGGCTCTTTTCCGCCGACCAGGCGGGCAAGCAGACCGAGCAGCAGGCCCTCGACCTGATCCGGCGCCAGCGGCTGAAGACCGTCGGGGTGATCAACAAGATCGACCGCCTGCAGCCCGAGCAGCTCGAGCAGGTGATCGAGCACCTGCAGCGGGGCTTCTCCGAGCTCGTCGATGCGATCGTGCCGGTCTCGGCGCGCCAAGCCCTCGCAGCGATGGTCGCCGGCGACGATCAGGCGCTCGGGGCGAGCCGCTTTGGCGAGCTGCGCACGTTGCTCGAGCAGCGAATCTTCTCTCGCAGCCGGCGGATCAAGCGCCAGGTCTGCAGCCGCAGGCTGCTCGGCCTGCTCGAGGGCGCGCGCCGGCAGGCCGAGGCGCGGCTCGAGCCGGTCACCGCGACCATCGCCGCGCTCGCCGAGCTCGACGACGCGCTCGCGCGCAAGCTCGCTGCCGGCGATCCGCGGGAGCAGCAACGCAGCGTGCTGCGCCGCGAGATCGAGCGGGTCTACCGCGAGGCCACGGCGGAGGTGCTCGACTTCGTCCGCCCCCGGCAATCGACGCTCTTTGGCCAGCACCGCACTGATCGCGCCGACCGCGACTTCCTCATCGAGCTGCTCGCCGATGGCCTCGCAGCAGCGGGCGAGCGCTCGCGGGCGGAGGTCGCCACCGCCCTGGTGGCCGACGCCGACGCGCTGGTCGGCCGGCTGGCGACCGCCGCGGCGCTCGGCCCCCGGCGCGGCGCGCGCGAGCCGGGGG
>JAUVBO010000657.1 GCA_030591195.1 Pseudomonadota bacterium | reverse complement strand
CAACGGACACCTCCGCCTGGAGCTGCCGAGGGTACGAATCCTCGCCGGCTTCATCCTCGCCCTCGGGCTGGGCTCGATCCTGCCGATGTGTCACGCGAGCTCGGTGGTGCGGAGCAAGGTCGAGCCGGCGCGCAAGGAGCTCTCACGAGCGCAGGCCTACCGCGCGGCGCTGCACGGCCAGCCCGGCTACCGCACCCCGGAGGAGATCTCGCGGTACCTCTCCTCGGTCAAGTTCCGCGGCGGCACCACCACCGTGGTGATCTGGCTCACCTGCGGCGGCCTGGTCGGCTTCCTCTGGTTTCGCTACACGTAATAGCTCGCGCCGCGATCGTCGCTACTGGCCTTCGTTCTCGTTGTCGTTCCCGGCCGCCTCGTCCGCGGCAGCTTGGCGGCGCAGGCGGCGCTCGCGGCGGCGCTCGACGAACCACGAAAAGACGATGCTCAGGTGGTAGAGCACGATCAGCGGCCCGGACATCATCAGCTGGGTGATCACGTCAGGAGGGGTCAGCATCGCGCTGAGGGTGAAGGCGAGGATGATGAAGTAGCGGTTGAAGCGCCAGAGCGCGCGGACCTTGACCAGGCCGGCCATGGCGAGGAAGACGATCACCAGGGGGAGCTCGAAGACGAGCCCGAAGGCGAACAGCAGCCGCCAGACGAGCCCGAAGTACTCGCCCATCATCAGCATCGGGCTCAGCTCGAAGGGGCTGTCGGTAGAGAACTTCATCGCTCCACCGAGCAGCTCCTTCATCGCGCCCATGTTGTCGTTGGCGAAGCTGAGGAAGAAGGCAAAGCCGTAGGGGAAGACGACGAAGTAGCCGAAGCAGGCGCCGCCGATGAAGAACATTCCCGAGCAGACCGCGAAGGGGATCGCGTAGCGCTTCTCGCGCCTGTAGAGCCCGGGAGCGATGAACGACCACAGCTGGTAGAAGACCACCGGCGAGGCGGCGAAAATCCCCGCCATCAGCGCCACCTTGAGGTAGGTGAAGAAGGGCTCGATCGGGTTGGCGAAGTGCAGCTTGGGGGGGCCGAGGCCCGCGTCCTGCCAGGCGCGGATCAGCGGCCGGGCGATGATGATGAAGAGGACGTCGGCGAAGAAGTAGGCGACGATCACCCCGACCAGCACGGCGAGCGCGCTGTACTTGAGCCGCGAGCGCAGCTCGGACAGGTGCTCGGTGAAGCTCATCACCTTCTCGCTGGCTGGCTTGGCTGGATCGGTCGCGGGCATCTTTATCTGATCGCGCTGCGAACGCCACGACGGGGTGGCTCAGGTCTCGCTCTTCTTCGTGTCCGCTGGGGGCCTGTCGGGCGACGCCTCGTCGTCGGAGGTCGCCCCGTCGTCGGAGGTCACCCCCGCTCGCCAGGCGGGCGAAGCGGCGGCCAGCTTCGGGGCTTCGTCAGCCGACTGCTCTGGCGAGTCCTCTTCGGCTTCTACTGCTGCTGCTACTTCTGCTGCTTCTGCTGCTTCTTCTTCTACTGCTGCTTCTTCTTCTACTTCTTCTTCCACCTCGTCGTCACGGCGGCCGGAAGTGCTCGCGATCATTCGCCCGCTCGCCTCGTCGACCGTCGCCACCACCCGCTCGGTCTCCTCCTTGACCGTTCTCTCGGCGGTGTGGACCGTGTCGACGAGCTCGTCGCGCATGTCCTGCAGCGGACGGCGTAGCTCGTCAAGGGGCTCCTCGATGGCCTCGCGCAGGCCGGAGGACGCCCGCCGCAGCTCGCTCATCCCACGGCCGATGGTGCGCAGCATCTTCGGCAGGCGCTCCGGTCCGAGGACCAACAGCGCCACCACCAGGACCACGGCGATCTCCCAGAAAGACAGACCGAACATCGAGTCTCATTGTAGTGAACATCGCCGAACAGGCCAGCGAATCCTTACCGGGCCAACCCCTCGATGCTCTGGCGGAGCAGTCGCACGACGTAGCGGGGGTTGTGCAGCCCGCCGCTGCCGTCGCGGAGAACCATCAGCGCGTTGAAGCCTGCCTTGCGCAGCAGGGGCCGGTCAGCGGGGAGGGGGAGCGGCTCGCCGCCCCGGCCGCGCAGGGGACGGCAGGCCTGGTCGGCGAGCACCAGCCGCTCGTCGGCGATGGCCAGGTGCGCCGCACCGCCGATCTGCAGCCGGGCCAGGCGAACAGTGATCCGCCGCCCGAGCTGCTCGAGCAGGCCGCCAACCTCGTCGACCAGCCCCTCGACCTTGCCGTCACGGTCGTGGTCGCCCCGCGCTTGCAGGTTGAGCGACCGCTGGCGGCCGTGGCACGGCCGGCACGGCTCGGTGGCCGCGGATCCGCGGATCCGCTCGAGCTTCACGGCGCCGGTGCACAGGTTGCCGTCGGCGCGGGCTGGGGCGAGGCGGAAGCTGTGGCCGCCAGCGGTCAGGTGTCGCCGGGTCGACGCTGCGTGGCAGCCGACGCAGCTATCGGGCACCAGCAGGTGCGGGTTGGTTGCCCGGGCCACGGCGCGGGTCGGCAGCCGGAGGAACTTGCCGCCGCGGCTGCTCAGCAGCTGAAACTGGGGCGCGTGGGGGGCCGCGTTGGGGTCCGGCGACCGGGTCGTCCGCTGCCGGCTCGCTCGCTCGCCGTCGCGGCGGCCGTGGGACTGACCCGTGGCGGTCTCGCGGCCGGGCCGGCCAGGGACGAAGGGTCGCAGCAGCGGTCCGTGGATCACGTTGGCCTCGCCGGTGTGGCAGCTGATGCACAGCGCGCCCTGGCCGGCGTCGAAGGTCCGTCCGGGGATCTCCACCGCGCCGCAGAGCCGTAGCTGTCGGTCGCAGGTGGCGCCGTGAGGATCGTGGCAGGCGGCGCAGGTCACCCCCCGGGGGGACGTCGCCAGGTCGCGACCGGGCACCGATCCCGAGCGGTGACCCCGCAGCGACTCGAGGTATCCCGCCGCGGTGTGGCAGCTGCTGCAGACGAAGCGCCCGGCAGCTGGTTTCGGCCGCCCCTCGGGCTGGGCGTAGCGGCCGGTCAGCCGCAGCTGGGCGCTCAGCATCCGGTTGGTACGTAGCTGGCTGACCCGGCGGTACTGGGGCGGGTGGTCGTGGCACTGGGCGCAGACGTCGACACCGTAGCCGACGTAGAACCATCCCGGCCCGTGGCGGCTCTCGCACTGGACGTTGGCTCGTCGCTTCAGCGCGGGCGACAGCCCAGTCCAGCCGATCGGCGACAGCGTCGTCGGAAAGCGCCAGCTGCTGCGCTCGGCCCGGTTGGTGAAGCCGTCGTTGGCGGCCCCTGGCTGATACCCCAAGGCGTGGCAGCCGGCGCAGTGTCGCCGGTAGGGCCCGTGGGTCGTCGGGTCGAGCTGGCCGCTGATGCCGCGGGTGAAGACCGTCGCGTGGGCAGTCTGTTGCCAGCCGCGCTGCTCGCGCGGGTGGCAGTCGACCCGCCCGCAGTCCCGATCCCCGAGCCAGGCTCCGCCGCGAACCTTCACCTCCTGGCCCCCGGGCGTCACCAGTTGGTGCCAGCCGCCAGCGGCGGCGCGAGCTCGCGTGGTACCCTTCGTCGGTCCGCGGGCGAAGGTGATCCGACCCCGCTGGGGCCGCCAGCTCCGGGCGGGCCCCGGCAGGTAGTGGTCGACGCCGATCGCCATCCTCGGCCAGGCGGCGGTCGGCACGGCGGCCAGGACCTCCACCGT
>JAUVBO010000106.1 GCA_030591195.1 Pseudomonadota bacterium | reverse complement strand
GTGTTCGCGCAGCTGGGCGTCGAGGTCATGGCGTGCAGTACCGACAGCCGCTTCGTCCACAAGATTTGGCAGGAGCAAGAGCTGTCGAAGATGGTCGAGGGCGGTTTTCCTTTTCCGATGCTCTCCGACGCGGGCGGACGGATCGGTTCAGTCTACGGCGTCCACGACGAGGAAGCCGGGGTCGACGTGCGCGGCCGCTTCATCATCGATCCGGACGGCGTGATCCAGGCGATCGAGGTGCTGACGCCGCCGGTGGGCCGCCGGGTCGAGGAGTCGATCCGCCAGGTGCAGGCCTTCCAGCACGTGCGCGAGACCGAGGGCGCCGAGGTCTGCCCGGCCGGCTGGGAGCCGGGCCAGCCGACGTTGAAGGTTGGGCCCGAGCTGGTCGGTCGAGTCTGGGAGATCTGGAAGCCTGCGTCTCGCGGCTAGCGGGCGGCGCGGACCTCCTCGGCCCACCGCCGGGCCTCGGTGAAGAAGTGGCTCAGCTCCTGGGGTGTCAGCTCGATCCAGGAGACCAGTGAGTAGCCGACCAGCCAGACCAGCACGATGTCGAAGGTGATCTCGGTCAGGGTGAACATCGCGCCGAAGCTGGTGACGAAGAACATCGTGATCATTATCCGAGCCCACAGCTTGAGCCGGCGTCCCTTGTGGTTGCGGAACGGGATCGGCAGCAGCTGGGCCACCGAGATGAACAGCACCAGCGGGATGCCGTACCAGAGGTAGCCTGGCAGCAGGTGGACGTAGCCCGAGTTGAGGTAGGAGATGATCAGCAGCGCCGAGACCGTGCGCGGCATGCCGACGTAGGCGAAGTCGATCTCCGGCGACTTGACGGCAGCTCGCGCGTGGCGCACCGAGCCGGTGATCACCAGCACCGCGGCCAGGGCGCCAGCGAGGTAGGGCGAGATCGGCCGGTAGGTCACGTAGAGCATCGTCGCCGGGACGATGCACTGGCCGAGGTGGTCGCTGATGACGTCGAACTGGGCACCGAACTGGTTCTCGGTGTGGGTCATGCGCGCGACGATCCCGTCGAGGGCGTCGCCCAGGACCCAGCCGAGGAGGAAGGCGTAGGCCGCGTAGCGAACGTTGCCTTCAAAGCAGAAGATGATCGCGATCACTCCGCTGAGGAGGTTGATCGAGGTGAAGACGTCCTTGAAGCCGAAGGTGGAGGGCGGCCTGCGGGTCTCGCCGCGCTGGTGGCTGTCGGACGGGCTGTTTGACGGTGGTTTCATGTCGTGGACGGGGCGCGGGAAAATCGTCGGGGCCATCGGGCTGCACCCCCGATCGCGCAGTTTGTGGCACAGAACGCGCTGGATCTCAATGTGGTAGCTTGCAACGTCTCGAATGAGCCCAGAAACGGATACGCTGCTGACCGAGCGGGCGCCGCTGCACGGTCGTCGAGTCGCCCTGGTCGGGGTTGATGGTCGCCACAGCTACGCCGAGCTGCTCGACGCCTCGAGGCAGGTGGCAGCGGCGCTGCTCGAGGGCAGGCGGGACGGGCTCGCCGGCGACCGCGTGGCGTACTTCGTGCCGCCGAGCTGCGCCCACGTCGCGGTCCAGTGGGGGATCTGGCTCGCAGGGGGGGTGGCGGTCCCGCTCTGCCTGCAGCATCCCGCGGATGAGCTGAGGCACGTCGTCGACGACAGTGGCGCCTCGGCGGTGGTGGTCGACGAGAGCGCTCCCGAACAGTCGGAGCTGAGGGCAGCAGCAAGCCCCTCGGTTCGCTGGATCCCGGTCGGTGAAGCGCTGGCGAGGCGCCAGGCCCAGGCCCTCCCCCGCATCGCCGCCGGTCAGCCAGCGATGATCATCTACACCAGCGGCACCACCGGGCGGCCCAAGGGCGCGGTGCTGAGCCACGGAAACCTCGCGGCACAGATCCGCGCGCTGGTCGAGGCGTGGGGTTGGCGGACCGCTGACCGGATCCTCTCGGTGCTGCCCCTGCACCCCGTCCACGGCATCGTCAACGTGGTCGCCTGCGCCCTCTGGGCTGGCGCTCGCTGCGAGCTGCTCCCGCGCTTCGATCCGGAGGCCGTCTGGCGCTGGATCGAGGGCGACGCCGGCCCGAGCCTGTTCATGGCCGTGCCGACGGTCTATTCTCGTCTGATCGACAGCTGGGAGGCGGCCTCGGCCGAGCGCCGCGAGGCGCGGTCGGCGGGTTGTCGTCGCCTGCGCCTGATGGTATCGGGCTCGGCGGCGTTGCCGGTATCGGTGCTGCAGCGCTGGCAGCGGATCACCGGACACGTGCTGCTCGAGCGCTATGGCATGACCGAGATCGGGATGGCCCTTTCGAACCCCCTCGAGGGACAGCGACGCCCCGGCTGGGTCGGTCGCCCGCTGCCTCGGGTCGAGGTCCGGGTGGTGGACGCCGCGGTGGCCGACGTCGAGCCGGGAACCGAGGGTGAGCTGCTGGTCCGTGGACCCGGTGTCTTCTCCGGTTACTGGCAGCGCCCGGAAGAAACCCGTCGCGCCTTCGTCGAAGGTGGCTGGTTTCGCACCGGCGACCTGGTGGTGGAGGATCCGGCGGACGGCCCCGCGGCCTGTGACGCACCGCGCGGTGCCTTCCGGATCGTCGGGCGCCTGAGCGTCGACATCATCAAGACCGGCGGCTACAAGGTCTCCGCGCTGGAGATCGAGGAGCGCCTGCGCGAGCATCCGGTTATCCGCGAGTGCGCGGTGGTCGGGGTCGCCGATCGGCGGTGGGGGCAGCGCGTGGCCGCGGGCATCGTGCTGGTGGCTGGCCAGCCGAGCATCGACCCGGAGGAGCTGGCGCGCTGGTGCGAGCAGCACCTGGCGCCCTACAAGGTGCCGCGGCTGTGGCGGCTGATGGAGCGGCTCCCGCGCAACGCCCTGGGCAAGGTGAAGAAGCCCGAGCTGGCGCGCTGTTTCGAGCGGGAGGGCCGCTGATGGGCGCTGGTGTCCCGAGACAGATCGGCGAGTACCAGATCCTTCGCCCTCTCGGCAGCGGTGCGATGGCCAACGTGCTGCTCGGCGAGCGCTCCGGCCCGCGCGGGTTCTCGCGAGCCGTCGCGATCAAGCGGCTGCACACGGAGCTGGCGCGGGACGAGGACACGGTGTCGATGTTCATCGACGAGGCGCGGATCTCCTCGCGGATGAGCCACGAGAACATCGCCCAGGTGGTCGACTTCGGCGAGGCGGACGACAGCTACTTCATCGCAATGGAATACGTCGAGGGCTCGTCGCTCCACGACCTGCTCGGTCGATGTCCCGGTCGCAAGCTCGACCCTCCGGTGGCGGCTCACGTGGTGGCGAAGATCTGCGCCGCGCTCGACCACGCCCACCGGCTGGCGGGCGATGACGGCAGCCCTCTCGAGGTGGTCCACCGCGACGTCAAGCCGTCCAACGTGTTGATCAGCAACGAAGGTCGGATCAAGCTGATCGACTTCGGCGTGGCGAAGGCGGCTCAGCGGTTGCACCAGACCGTCGGGATGGTGCTCAAGGGCAGCTACGCCTACATGTCCCCCGAACAGGCGAGCAACGATCCGATCGACCATCGCTCGGATATCTTCGCTGCGGGAACGGTGCTCTACGAGCTGCTGGTGGGAGAGAACCCCTTCGTCGGCGTCTCGCCGGTTGACACCCTCGAGCGGGTGCGCCACGTCAGGATGTCCACCCTGGCCGATCTGGCGCTCGGGATCCCTGACGAGCTGGTGCGGACCTGCGGGCGAGCGATGGCCGCCGAGCCGGACGATCGATACGCCACGGCCGGCGAGATGCAAGCCGAGCTGGAGCTCTATGGCCGGCACCACCCCGACGGCGGTTCGACCCTGCAGCGCTTGCTTGGCGCCGCCAAGGCGTCGAGACCGCCATCGAAGCCGTCGAAGGCGCCGCCGAGGCGTGGCGCGGCCGACCAACCAGGCGCTCCGGCCGAGGCTACCGAGATCCTCGACGAGGGGCGACGGTCCGGCGCGGATGATCTGGCCGGCGACCCGGAGCTCGTCGAGGAACCGGAGCTCACCGATGGAGGGTTCGGCGAGGACCTCGACACCGAGCCGATCACCGATGTCTCGGAAGGGGTGACTGGCGGCCTCGACGGGGGCACCGACGTCGAGACTGGCAAGTACGACCACTACGAGCCGCACGGCTCGGCGCCCGGCAGCGGTCAGCGCGGTGCCCAGGGTGACAGCCCGCGGCCGGCGGCCTTGCAGTCCGTGCCAACCACCCTGCCGACCGACTCGTTCCCCGAGTTGGCCCCGCTGATCGGCACCACCCCGCCCGTTGCCCACCATCCTGTCTCCGCCCAAGGTGGACCCATCAGCCGGCGGCCGGTGGCCGGCCCCGAGGTGGCGCCGATGCCAGAGACGGCGATGGGGACCTCGGAGGTGATGCCAGGCGCGCCGGTGCCGTACAACAGCCTCAAGGTGGTACTGCTGACCCTGCTCGGGACCTTGTTGGTGGTCGGGGTGGGGCTGCTGATCTGGTTCTGGTAGCGGGCGCTGCTACTTGGCCCAGCTCGGGACCACCGGGCCCTTGCCTTTTTGCCGGCGTGGCTTCTTCTTCGTCGGCTTCTTCGTCGGCTTCTTCCGCTGCGGCTTCCTCGCCGCGCGGCGCGCCTTGGAGCGCCGGCGGGCGGACCGCTTGACGCGGCGTTTGGTGGCCGTTCGCGGCTTGACCACCGTGGCAGCCGGCGGCTCGGCGGCCCTGGCCGGCTCGGCGGCGGGCTCCTTCGTCGCGTCGGCCGCTGAGGCGCTTTCCACGCTGGTCTTGGCGTCGAGCTTGACCTCGCGCTCGAGGGTCCCCGCGCTCTTGTCGAACTCGTCAGCGACCACGGTGAGGTAGGCCGGCTCGTGTCCCGCGAGCAGGGCCTTGAAGTAGTAGCGCTTGGCCGCGAGCTTCTCGAGCACCGCCCGCCCCTTGCCGACCTGCAGCCAGACCGAGGCGGCGGGCGGATCGGTGGAGACCTGGATCGTTCCCTGCTGGCCCGGGGCGCCGCCCTCCAGCTCGGGGGGGTCGTCCTCGGGTCCCACCGGCGCGATGGTGACCTGGACCGTCGCCTGGCCGTCCTTGAACTCCTCCGGCTTGACCACCCGGTGCGCGGTCCGGTATCCCTCGCGCTCGACTCGCAGCAGTTGCTGGCGTCCGGTGTCGACCGGCGGCGTGGTCACTGGCGCCTCGCCGAGGTGGAGAAAGAGGCGGGCGCCGACAGGCTCGGCGGTGATCACCAGGTCGCGGATCGTCGCCTTCTTCGGGCCGGCGTCCGGCGGGGTGAGCTTGAGGTCGTCGCCGCTGAGGGTCGAGGCGACGACGTCGTCGCCGCCACCGAACATGTTGGTCTTCCTGTAGAGCACGAAGGCGGCCGCCCCGACGACGATCACCAGGATCAGTAGCCATCCGAGCGTCGTCGGCTTGATCGTCCGCGGGACCGTGTCCTCCACCCCCGTGAGGCCGCTGAAGGTCGCCTCGGAGCCGGTGCCGAGCTGGGCCGCTGGCCCCGGCTCCGCTTCCTCGTCGAGGCCCTGGATGAACAACCGCATCGTCGCCGACAGGGCGCTGGAGGGCGGGGGGCGCTGGCGCGTCGCCGCCGGGGCGACGGCTGCCCCCACCCCGCTCGCCCCTGGGTCGCCGGCTGCTGGATCGCTGGCTCCGTCTTGCCTGGGCGCGGCGCCGACGGCGGGCTGCTCGTCGGTAACCGGCGCGCTGAGCATGCGCATCAGGCCGCTGTCACCGCCGAGGCCGGTGGGTGCCGGCGCCGCTGCTTGCCCATCGGCCGGCGCTTCGTCCGCCTCGACCGCGGCGGCCCCGTGCTCGGTGCTCGCCTGACCTACCGCGGCCGGCGGCTGCGTACCGTCACCCGTCGGCGCCGGCTGCGCACCGTCACCGTCGATGGCGTCGAGCGCTGCGCCGACGTCGTCCTGCGTGAACCCTTCCCGGGGCTCGTGCGAGAACAGCGACTGCTGGTGGCGGTGCAGCCCGGACCTGGCCGAGAAGCGCAGCTTCGGCACCTCGGGCTTCGCCGGCTCCTGGCGGCGGAAGACGGCGGTCTGCTCCAGCTCGAGGTCACCGGCGCCGAGGCCCGGCGCGTCGGGAACCTCCAGCGGCACGAGGCCCTCCGTCGACATCGGCACCGGGGAGGCTGCGCCTAGACCGGGCATCGCGAGGGTCGCGCCACCGATGCTCGGCCCCACCCGGCGCTTGGGCGGCGGTCGGGTGACCGGCTCGGTGGCGGGGAGCTCGTGGTCCTCGAGCAGGTCGCGCACGGCGTAGGAGCGGGTCGAGTTGTCGGCGGGGGGCGGCATTGCCGGAGGGGCCGGATCCGGATCCGTCGGCCGCTGGGCGAGCACCTCGCTCTTGCCGTTGCCCTGCGGGACCCGCTCGCCGGTGCCGAGCAGCGCCTGAGGGAAGAGCGACCGCATGTAGAGCGCCAGGGAGCTGGCGCTGGCCGCGCTGGCCGCGCTGGCTCCGGCGTAGAGCGCCCGGCTGAGCTCGATCTGTAGCTCGCTGGCGGCCTGGAACCGCTCCTCAACCGACTTGGCCAGGGCCTTGACGACGATCGGGTCGATCTCGGGGGGCAGCGTCGGGCAGATCGAAGATGGCGTCGGCACCCGGGCCTGCTTGACCCGTTCGATCGCCTCGAGGTCGCTGCCGCCGGAGAAGAGCCGCTGGTTGGTCAGCATCTCGTGTAGCAGGATGCCGCAGCTGAAGACGTCGGTCCGGTGGTCGACCGCCTCGCCGCCGAGCTGCTCGGGCGACATATAGCCGTAGGTTCCCTTGACGACGCCCGCGTCGGTGCGGCCGAGCTTGTGCTGGGCCTTGGCGATGCCGAAGTCGGCGAGCTTGACCTCGCCGGTGAAGGTGACCATCACGTTGGGCGGGCTGACGTCCCGGTGGACCACGCCGAGCGGCTGGCCGTCGGCGTCGATGCGCCGATGGGCGTAGTCGAGCCCCTTGCAGATCTCGATCGTGATGTAGAGCGCGATCTCGGGCGGCATCGGCAGCTGCAGCAGCGTCGCCTCCTCGAGGATCTCCGCGAGGTTCTTGCCGTGGATGTACTCCATCGCGATGAAGTAGATGCCGTCGCAACGCCCGAGCTCGTAGACCGGGATGATGTTGCCGTGGGTCAACGAGACCGCGATCTTGGCCTCGTCGATGAACATCTTGATGAACTTAGCGTTGCGTGCGTACTGCGGCAGGATCTGCTTGACGACCATCGGCTTTTCGAAGCCGCTGACGCCATACATCTTGGCCTGGAAGATCTCGGCCATCCCGCCGACCGCCCGGCGATCGGTGAGGTAGTACTTGCCGAATTGAACCGGCTTGAACATCAATCCTTTGGACCCGACGGCGACGCTTTCTTTGGTTTCCGGCAGCCTTCGCCGGTAGGATACAGTACCCTCGATTCCCTCGCTACCGGACCGGTCGCTACCGGAGGTGCGAGGAGACCGGCTGCGTTTGAGTAACTGATCATCGCATATCGCCGGCTCGGGAGCCAACATCCC
>JAUVBO010000271.1 GCA_030591195.1 Pseudomonadota bacterium | reverse complement strand
GACAACGCTGCACGGTCTTGGTCAGGGTCTCCTCGATGCAAACGCCGCTGCTGTCGAGCTCGCAGGTTCGAAGCTCACCTTCGCTGCCGCACTTGGGGACTGACTTGCCCTTCCAGCCGGTCGCGGCCGGACACTCGGCCGGCGAGATGTCCTTGCAGTTGAGCTTCACCGGAAACTGGTTCTCGTCCGCGTCATCGCAGTCGTAGTCCCACGATCCGCTCATCAGCTGCTCGACGAAGTAGACGCTCTGGCCCGGGTGAGCAGCTGCGTTGCCGTCATCGCAGTCGGTGCTGTCGTCGACGTAGCCGGGCTGGGCGTCGCAGGCGAACAGCTGCGTGCCAGGGTCGCCGTACCCGTCGCCGTCGGCGTCCAGATAGAGGACGATCCCCACGCCATTGTCGACCTGTCCGTCGCAGTCATTGTCGAGGCCGTCGCAGACCTCTGGCGAGCAGGCAACGGTGCCACCATCGGCCTGGGGGTCGCTGGCGAGGTCCGGGTCGACGCCGGCGGAGTCGGCCCGTCGCCCGCCTCCGGCGTCGATCGCCTCGCTGGAGTCTGCGCTGTCTGGCCCAATGATGGCGCCGGGAGCCTCGGTGGCATCGGGGGCCTCGGAGCCGCTATCTTCCTGCCGACCGTCGGAGAAAGCCTCCTGCCGACTGTCGGGGAAGTCCAGCCAGCACCCGGACCAGGCGCACAGGATCGCCAGGGCTCGTAGACAGTGTAGGTAGCGCATTCTAGTAGCTCCCTCCGACGACCAGGATGCCGCCTCCGACGACGGGAGCCACCGTCAAGCTGGTGCGCTCGCGCCTGAAATCCGTGAAGAAGTAGAGGACCGTCGTGGCCGCCGCGGCGACGCCGCCCGCAAGCACCGTGATCGAGGCGGCCTTGGCCAGCGTCTCGCCGGATCGTTTCAGGCCCGGCAAGCGGTCCGCGGCCGTCGTCGGATCGCTGTAGGCAGCGTGCCGGCGTAGCGCCAGGACTCCGGTGATCGTGCCCGCCACCAACAGGGAGCCGCTGACCGCCGCGCTCGACCAGAACCACGCCGGCGACACCTTTCTCCTCGAGTGCTGCGGGACGCTGACCTCTCGCTGGCTGCGGTCGGCGTTGGCCTTGCCGCGGTCGGCCCTGCCCTGGCTGCGGTTGGCGGCGGCGAGCGCTGGTGGCTTGCTGCCAGCCGCGCCCTGGGCCGTCGTCGGACCAGTGGGTGTCGCTTGACTCGCCGGCGCCACGGGACTCAAGGCCTTCTGACTGAGCGCGATCAGCTTCTCCGCCCGCTCCCTGCGAGGAGGAGAAGGACTGGTCGCGAGGAACCGCCGCAGCCACTGCAGCGCCTGCTGATGCTCGCCGAGCCGTTGGTGGCAGACGCCGATGTTGAAGAGGAAACCAGGCAGCGGGACGAGCCGATAGGAGCGGTAGTACAGCCTCATCGCCCGCTCGAAGTCCTTGCGGGCGAAGTGACTCTCGGCTGATCCAAAGAGCTGCTTCGCCAGCCGCGTCTTGGTGCTCACGGGCGCAGCCACCGCGCCTCTGGGCGCCACGGTGCTCGTTCCGAAGGCGACCAGCACGACCAGCCAGAGCCATGAATGACCTCGGCAGGTGGGTTCATTCTTCATTCGGCATCCCCGTGGTGAACCGCGTTGTCGTCCCTGGCGCGTTGCGCTGGATGGCCCTGGATGCACTGGATCAATGCACGCCGCGTACCATCTCTCCTGGGTCCGTGGCTTCTTCCGCGGCAGAGCCGCCGCAGGCCCAGCAACAGCCGGTCTGGCAGCCACCGCCGCTGCGGCGTCCCATCTCTGCGGAGGGTTGCGGCCCCGTCGGGAGCAGTTGCTTGCGCGCAAGAGGTTGCCTTCGCGACGAGCTAGCGATCGCTCGAGGGCCGTCTTCCGGTAATAGCTGATGATTGACCTTGGCGTGAGCGATGGGTGCGTCAGCGATCGTGACGAGATCAGGAACGAATCGCCGTCGCGACGCGACGCGTCGTCAGCAAGGCGGCGATGAAGAGCCGTGGCGCGAAGGGCGCGCGACGCCTTGACTCAGGGCCCCGGGGCCGAGGCCTCAAGGGACGGCGTTGAGGCGCGTATCAGCCTGGAACTCGGGCGCCAAGCCCTGCTCCTCGATGATCGTTCGCGCTGCCTCGGCAATGCAGGCCCACAGCGCGGCCGAGGGGACATGCGCGGCGAGCTGGGCGACCCCGATCTGCTCCACGAGGAACTGCGCGTCGAATGACTGCTGGGCGAGCCCGGCCGACATCAGCGCGGAGAGCTGCTCCGGGGGGAGGCTGGCCGCGAGCACCTGCGGGCTGAGATGTCGACCGATGTCGTCGAAGTCCAGCACACCGAGCGAGATGGCGTGTTCGATTGCGATGAGGATCCATCTGCTTGCCCTGTCCATCAGTTCGACTCCTGACCTACGATGTTTGCCCGCTCGGCAGCCGCTGCCATGGTTGACCAGACGAGCTTCGCCGGCACGTGACGGGTGAGGACCGTCGGTCCGACGGCGCGAAGGATCACGGCGGCCGTCATCGAACCCTCGCCGAGCGACTCGGCCAGGATCTTGGTGACCATCTGGGGCGGCAGGTGATCGGCGAGAACATCTGGCGTCAGCTCGGCCAACACGTCCTCGGGCGTCATCAGCTCCTCATCGAGGGCACCGGCGAGCACGATGGCCAGCCACTTGCGACGGTCGGATTGAGATGCGCGCATGGAACCTCCTCTTGCATGATCCTCAGTTGACTGTTTGCTCGTCCCTGGCGGTACAGCCACGGTCAGGGACGCGTACTTTCGTCTGATCCCGCCTCCGGCTCCTCGCCGCCGTCGCGCCCGGACTGACCGACGAGACTGGCGGCTTTCGCGGCCGGCTGGAGCTCGTGGGTCACCCCGGCCATCCAGCTCGGCCGTCTCGTCCGGCGGACCACTGGCTCGACAACAAACCGAAACGACAGCTGACGGCGATCGACCGCGGCAGGGACCGACTTCATCGCCGCCAGCTCACGGGCCAGATCGCTGATCTGCTTCTTGGCGGACATCAGATCCCACTGGCAGCGGACGAGCGACTGATCAGGCGCCGGAGCGGCGCGATCCGGTTGTCGAGCTTGCTGTCGAAGCTCTGCCAGTTCCTGGGCGCTGGCCGCTAGCGCCTTCTTGACCGTGTCCAGCTGGTCCTTCTTCGACCGCGGCAAGCCGGACAGCCGTCGACATAGGCGGTGCCACGGGGGCACGGGTCGCAGCGGACCGGTGACTGTCTTCGCCCCCCTCGACCGGGGCTGCGCCGCCACCGGGATCGACTCGCCGGCCGCTGGGAAGGCCGGCTCGGGAGCCAGATCCACCGACTCGCCGGTCGGAATGCTCGCCATCGGCTCGCTGATCAGGGGTGGCTCGCCCTGCTGATCAGACGCTGCCGGGGCGGCATCTTGCTCCGGGTCAGAGATGCTCTTGGTGCAGATCACACGGGTCGGGGTCCTCGTTGCCTCCTCCCATCGGGAGTCCTCGGCCGCCAGGCCCACGAGCGGGGCGATGGCTCGCACGAGGTTTCCTGGCTGCAATGGCAGCGTGAGATGGGCATCGGATCGGTCGACGAGCTGGCGATGCTCCTCGTCCCCCGAGGCCGCCTCCGCCGCAGGAAGTACGATGAGCAGCGGGGCGGTGGCTGCCACCGGGTCGTCCTTCAGCGCGGTGCAGAGCGAGAGCCCGCTCGGCACGGCACGATCGCCGCAGAGCGCGACGAGGATGATCAGATCAGGTTGCAGGCTCCCGACACGCTCGAGCACCTGGTGGCCTTCCTCCACCACCTGTCCCTCGATGATGTAGCGCTTGAGCTCGTCTCTGATCAGATTCATGAAGACCGGGGCGTCGCCTGCGATCAACACCCGCCGCTGGCTGGTGCCCTCCTGCCGAGGAAGATCCCGCGACTGGAGTGCAAGGTCGTCAAGGGTCGCGCCCCCACCACTGCTCGTTGATGCGACCGCTTGAGCTGGAGCTACCGCTTGATCTGATGCGACCGCTTGATCTGGAGCGACCGCTCGATCCAGGACTGCGGCTTGAGCGGGCTTGGTGTCGAGACTAGGGGCGGACTTGCCCGGGAGGGGAACGATCCGCGTTGGCTTGCCATTACCCGCCCTAGGCGTTGGCATCGGCTCTTGGAGTGTGGTTGAAGGTTGCATCACGAATCGTCACCTCGCGCTGATGTCTATTCACATCGCGTGCCAGTGGGCGACATCGTCGGCGCGGTGGCTTTTCGATGCTCCATCGATATCGAACCCGTGAAAACTGTTGTTGTTCAGACCAGGCCTCCCTATGGGCCAAAAGATAGGTGCCGCAGCTCTGCGAAGTCCTTGTTGGCGACGAGGTGTTGCGCGCAAGCCCTTGCCGAGCGGCGCGGCCTTGCTTCGCCGGGCCGTTGCTGCCGTGACAGCGGCGCCACGACCGTGCCGGTGACCTTCTAGAAACACCTTCGCGTAGATAGCGGACGGTCGTGAAGCGATCGCACTGTTGATCACGGAGATGGCATCTGGAGTGCATTGCAAGGAGGGAAGCTCTCAACCAAAGGCTATTCGATGAACGAAACGATCTCCGCCAGGGACATCGAGCAGCGCGGCTGGCTTCAAGCTGCAGGCCCAACCGAACCAGGTGTCGCGGTATCCAGCGGAGAGTCCTCGCTAGCAGGCGGGCAGGACGCCACGGCTTCCTATTTGACCGACGTGCTCGCCGACCCCGGCCTCGTGGGCCAGATGGTCGCTGACCGCTATGTAATCCTCGAGGCTGTCGGCCCGGAGGAAGCAGGGTTTCGCTATCTCGCCTGCGACACTCACACCTTCGAGCGCATTCACCTGAGGGTGCGGGTCGAGCAGCAGCAGGGCGCGATCCTCCAGGCTCGCTTCGAGATCATCGAGCCCCGGACGCCGCTCCAGCAGGCAGAGTCCGGCGTCGTCGCGGATGGTGGCGAGGGCATCAGCTTCACCGCCAGGATCGCTGGCTCGGGCAAAGAGGCCCCCGACACGCCGCCGAGCGGAGAGATTCCCGCCGCGCCGCTCGAGGGCCGCAGTGGCAAGCCGGATCGCGGCGAAGAGCGCCAGGAGGTCTCCAGCGCGACCGTCGAAGGGATCTCCGATGCTGTGGTGACATCGAGTCTCAAGGAGAGCTCACCGGCCACTGGAGGACGATCAAAATGGTTGGACTCCGTGCTGAGCGGATCGCCGCCTCGAGCCGGCGACTCAACGTCGGAAGCGGCGAGCGGCGACGAATCGCCGCCCTCGAAGCCAGCGCCGGCGGAAGAAGCCGCGAAACAGACGCTGACCGATCTCCGGGCGCCGTGGGCCCTGACCCAGCAGCATCAACCCGACCCAGCCCCGCAGGGGCAAACCCCCGACCAGACGCCAGGCCCGACCTCAGCGCGGCAGCCATCGCAATCCTACTCGGCATCCGACCTCGATTCGGCATGGGCGGCGGCGACCGAGAGCGCGCTGTCCGCCGTGCTCGGGGACGCAGCACCGAGCACGGCCGCCGAGGCGCCGACGGAGCCCCTGCTCGGCTCTCCGTCACCGG
>JAUVBO010000209.1 GCA_030591195.1 Pseudomonadota bacterium | reverse complement strand
GGCAACCAAGATCCCCGTGCGCTCCCTCGAGTCGCTCGAGGAGGGGGACTGGGAAGCGTTACCAGCCGATGTCTTCGTGCGCGGCTTCGTGCGCTCCTACGCGCGGCACGTTGGGCTGGCCGAGGCTGAGGCGCTTCGTCGTTACGACGACGCGACGGAGACGGGACGGGAACCATCCAACCCGGGGAGCGAGCACCAGGGTTCCGACGAGCCCACGAGCGAGATCGTCTCTGGGCGGATCTTCCTTGGGCGCCGGCGGTTCGAGCTCGCGCTGTTCGTCATCATCGTCCTGATCCTCGCGACCATCACCCTTTCGCTGCTCTGGCGTCGCGGTGGCAACACCAACATTCAAGCGCAGGTTGATCCTGCCCTGGTGGAAGCTCCCTCGAGCGACCCCTTCGTCTAGCATCTCGGCGAATCGCCGTCGAGCCACCGACCATCTGGCCAACGATCACCCGTCCCGGATCCGCAAGAACTGCTGGAAACAGGTGAGGTTCCGTTGTTGACTCCGAAGCTTCAGATGCTCGCGCGGACGGTCAAGCGGTTGATGCGGCGTGGAGCGGCCGGGGCGCTGGAGCGGGTGATCGTCAAGACCCACGCGGCGGACCTGGCCTTCCTCCTGGCTGACTTCTCGGCTGCGGAGTGCCTCGAGGTGATCGAGCGCTGCCCGGATGACGACAAGCGGGCGGCGATCATCGCCGAGTCGGCCAGCGACGCCGAGCTGCCGGCCCGGATCCTCCTCGCTATGCCCCGTGATCGGGCCGTGGATCTTCTGCATCGGATCGGCCCGGACGACGCCTCGGACATCCTCGAGGAGATGCCACCCGAGATCGCCGAGGAGATCCTCGAGCGGATGCGGGAGGCCACCCGCCGCGAGGTCGAGGAGCTGAGCGGCTACGAGTCGACCACCGCCGGCGGCATCATGAGCCCGCGTTTCTTCGCCCTGGGGCGAGACACCACCGCGCGGGAAGCGATCGAGACGCTGCAGAAGCTCGACACCGAGATCGAGATGGTCTTCTACGTCTACGTCGTGGGCGACGAAGGCCGACTCGACGGCGTGCTTTCGCTGCGGCAGCTGGTAACGACCAAGCCGGATACCCGCCTGGCTGAGCTGATGACCACCGACGTGATCAGCGTCGGGGCTCCGGTGGACCAGGAGGAGGTCGCGAAGCTGGCCTCGCGCTATGGCCTGTTGGCGATTCCGGTGGTGGACTCGAGCCACAAGCTGCTCGGTATCGTCACCGTCGACGACGTGATCGACGTGCTCCGCGAGGAGGCGACCGAGGATATCCTGCGGATGGCGGGCGCGGGCGCCGAGGTCCACCAGCAGAAGGTGCTCCGGTCGGTGCTCTCGCGGTTTCCGTGGCTGCTCGCGACCGGGATTGGCGGGGCGGCCTCGGCGGCGCTGGTGGGGGCGTACGTCAAGACGCTGGTAGAGCACCTGTCGCTGATCTTCTTCATCCCGCTGGTGCTGGGCCTGGCGGGCGTCACCGGCCTACAGAGCGCGACGATCATGGCCCAGAATATCGCCCAGGAGCGGCCAAGACTCTGGCTCTCGACCCTGCGCCAGGCGGCCAGTGGGTTGTTGCTCGGGCTGGTTCATGGCGCCCTGGTGGGGGCCTTCGGCTGGTACTGGTGGGGCGGGCCGTCAAACGACGCGCTGGTGGTGGGGGCCGGCATCGCCTCGGCCATGACCGCGGCCGCGATCCTCGGCAGCCTGCTGCCACTGCTCTTCGCCCGCCTGCGGCTAGACCCCGCGCTGGCCGCCGGACCGTTCGTCGCCATCGCCGTGGACCTGCTGGGGCTGCTGCTCTACCTCAGCATCGGCGCCAATTTCTTGTGACAGCATGATCACGCCGCACGGAGCTCAGTGACGGCCGAGCGAATCACCACCCCAGCCGTGCTTGCCCGCAGTGTCGACTACGGCGAGGCCGACCGGATCTGCACCCTGCTCACGCCCGAGCGCGGCAAGACCTCGGTCCTGGCCAAGGCCGCCCGGCGCAGCCGCAAGCGCTTCGGCGGCGCCTTGAGCCTGTTCGTCCTCGGCGAAGCGGTGATCCGTCCGACCCGGGGCGAGCTGGGTCTGCTCGAGCGGTTCGACGCTCGCGAGGACTTCAGCGGGCGCATCTCGGCGGACCTGGTCAAGGTCGCCCACGGCAGCTACCTGCTCGAGCTGGCGCGAGAGTTCTGGCCCCCCGAGCAGCGTGATCCCGAGCTCTTCGAGCTGGTGGTGACAGCCATGCGAGTCCTCGCCGACCACCCGGCCTCACCCTCGCTGCTGCGCAGCTACGAGCTCAAGCTGCTGGCGCTCGTGGGCCTGGTGCCGGCCATCGACCATTGCGCAGCCTGTGGCCTGGTGATCGAGCCGGCGAGCCTGCCGGAGCTTGCCTTCGGCATCGATGGGAGCGGGGTGTTCTGTCCCGGGTGTGTGGATCAACAAGCGTCGCCGCGAACCA
The DNA here is from genome assembly GCA_030591195.1 of Pseudomonadota bacterium. The sequence continues at coordinate 3,621 of JAUVBO010000209.1, read as the reverse complement.
TCCCCGCGGCGCTTCACGAGCACCTGGTGGCTCTCGTCAGGGGTAGCCTCTCCGAGGCCGCAGTCCAGGCGGTCGAGCGTCCGGTCGCCCGGGCAGCCCGAGACCTGATGCTCGAGGTTACCCGGCACCACCTGGGCAAGGAGTTGCGCTCGGTACAATTCATCAGTCAACTTGCAGGGTTGGGATGATAAGAAGCTGGCATCCTGGACGCGTTGACAGCTCGGTTCTATCGGGTGTAAAGCAGACAACCCAGTGCCGGGCGTCGAGGAGCTGACGGGCCGTTCTGGTGAAGCCGTTCGTCATCATCGCGGTGCTGTTGATCGCCTCGGGGGCATACCTGCTGGTCGCTGGGGTGCTCCGGGTCGATCGGTGCCTGGAAGCGGGGGTGTTTTCGCTGGGTGTCTGGCGGCCCGAGTTTTGGCTGCTGGTTCCGGGGGAGGCGGGGCGCGGGCTCGGTCCGAACGCGGGGTGGTTCATTCGCCTGGGCGGAGGGCTGGCGCTGATAATGGCCGGCAGGCTGATGCTCCGCGTCAGCCAGAGCGGCGAAGAGTTGAGGTGAACGACAAGCACGACAAGAACCCGATGGAGCGAGCGGTCGCCACACCGGTTCCAGGGTTCATGTCGCATTTTTTTCTGGCAAGCAAGGACAGCGTGGCTCGCGGAGCCACCCGGAGGAAACGATGAGCACAAAGTACGTCTATGCGTTTGGTGACGGCAAGGCCGATGGCGGATCGAAGATGAAGGAGCTGCTCGGCGGCAAGGGCGCCAACATCGCCGAGATGACCAACCTCGGCATCCCGGTGCCGGCCGGCTTCACGCTCACCACGGAAATCTGCACGTACTTCACCGCGCACGAGGGGGACTATCCCGACTCGCTCCGTGGCGAGGCCGGCAAGGCGATGGCCCAGCTAGAGCAGCGCATGGGCAAGAAGTTCGGCGACGCGGACAACCCGCTGCTGGTCTCGGTCCGCTCCGGCGCCAGGGCGTCGATGCCGGGCATGATGGACACGGTGCTCAACCTCGGCCTCAACGACACCACCGTCCAGGGTGTGATCAAGAAGACCGACAACCCGCGCTTCGCCTACGACGCCTACCGGCGGTTCGTCGCGATGTACGGCGACGTCGTGATGGGCGTCAAGGCGGGCGAGAAGGAGCAGGATCCGTTCGAGGCGCTCCTCGAGGGGAAGAAGAAGGCTCGCGGCGTCGAGCTCGACACCGACCTGACCGCCGACGACCTCAAGGCGCTGGTTGGCGAGTACAAGGCGATGATTAAGGACAAGCTCGGCAAGGACTTCCCGGAGGATCCCCAGGAGCAGCTCTGGGGCTCGATCGGCGCCGTCTTTGCCAGCTGGGACAACGAGCGTGCCGTCACCTACCGCCAGATGTACAACATCCCGGCCGACTGGGGCACGGCGGTCAACGTCCAGGCGATGGTCTTCGGCAACACCGGTAAGACCTCGGGCACCGGCGTCGCCTTCACCCGCGACCCGGCCGCCGGCGAGAAGAAGTTCTTCGGCGAGTTCCTGATGAACGCCCAGGGTGAGGACGTCGTGGCCGGCATCCGCACGCCGAGGCCGCTCGACGAGCTCAAGGCAGAGATGCCCGAGTGCCACGCCCAGCTGTGTGAGATCTTCACCAAGCTGGAAAACCACTACAAGGACATGCAGGACGTCGAGTTCACCATCGAGGCCGGCAAGCTCTGGATGCTCCAGACCCGCGACGGCAAGCGTACGGGCATGGCCGCGATCCGGATCGCCGTCGAGATGGTCGAAGAGGGCCTGATCGACATGAAGGAGGCCGTGCGTCGCGCCGACCCGAACCAGCTCGATCAGCTCCTGGCGCCGATCTTCGACAACGCCACCAAGACCGAGACCATCAAGGGTGGCAAGCTGCTGGCCAAGGGCCTCGCCGCCGGTCCGGGCGCGGCCTCGGGCAAGGTGGTCTTCTCCGCGGCCGACGCGGTCGAGTGGAAGAAAAAGGGCGAGCGGGTGATCCTGGTCCGGATCGAGACCAGCCCCGAGGACATCAAGGGCATGCAGGCCGCCCAGGGCATCCTCACCGCCAAGGGCGGGATGACCTCTCACGCCGCGCTCGTCGCCCGCCAGATGGGCACGGTCTGTGTCGCGGGCTGCACGGCGCTCGACATCGACTACGGCAAGAACCAGATGGGCGTCGCTGGCAAGGTGGTCAAGGAGGGCGACTGGATCTCGCTCGATGGGACCACCGGCGAGGTGATGCAGGGGGAGATCAAGACCTTCCCCTCGGAGGTGATCCAGGTCCTGATCGGCAAGACGCTCAAGCCTGAGGAGGCGCCGACCTACCAGCTGTTTGCCAAGCTGCTCGGCTGGGCCGACGAGATCCGCCGGATGCGCGTGCGAACCAACGCCGACCAGCCTGATCAGGCGGCCGAGGCCGTGGCCTTTGGCGCCGAGGGCATCGGCCTCTGTCGCACCGAGCACATGTTCTTCGCCGGCGATCGGATCACGGCCGTGCGCGAGATGATCCTCGCCACCGACGAGGCCGGCCGCCGCGTGGCGCTGGCCAAGCTAGCGCCGATGCAGCGCAAGGACTTCGAGGGGATCTTCGAGGCGATGAACGGCCGACCGGTCACGGTGCGCCTGCTCGATCCCCCGCTGCACGAGTTCCTGCCCCACACCGACGAGGAGATGGCGAAGGTCGCCAAGCAGATCGGTGTCGACGTCGACCTGCTGAAGAAGCGCTCCAGGGCGCTCCACGAGTCCAACCCGATGCTCGGCCACCGGGGCTGCCGGCTCGGCGTCACCTATCCCGAGATCTACGAGATGCAGGTCGAGGCGATCATCAGCGCTGCTTGCGCGGTCAAGGCCAAGGGGATCGAGGTCAACCCCGAGATCATGATCCCGCTGATCAACCACGTCAAAGAGATGGTCTTCACCGAGGAGCTCTCCCGGCGCATCGCAGAGAAGACGATCGCCAAGATGGGCACCAAGGTCGACTACCTCGTCGGCACGATGATCGAGTTCCCGCGGGCCTGTCTGGTGGCCGGCCAGATCGCGAAGCACGCCGAGTTCTTCTCCTTCGGCACCAACGACCTGACCCAGACCACCTTCGGCATCTCCCGTGACGACAGCAACAACTTCATGCCGCACTACGTCGAGACGGGGATCTATTCGATCGACCCCTTCGTCTCGATCGACCAGGAAGGCATGGGCCAGCTGATGGAGATGGCGGTGAAGAGCGGCCGCGCGGCGCGCGACAAGATCAAGATCGGCATCTGCGGTGAGCACGGCGGCGAGCCGGCCTCGGTCGAGTTCTGCCATCGTCTGGACTTCGAGTACGTCAGCTGTTCGCCCTACCGCGTCCCGGTGGCGCGGCTGGCAGCCGCTCAGGCGGTGCTGAAGGACTGAGTCGACAAGGGGGCCTCCACGAGGCCCCCTCGCTCGCCAGGGCGCTCGCTTCACCCCCAAGCGTCCTCGCTTCCGCTCGGTTTGGGATTACCGCCCCTTGGGATTACCCCCCCTTGGGATTAGCGCCCCAGCGGCGGGCGGGCGGCATGGGCCCTCGCTCCAGCAGGCCCGTCAGACACGGGTGCCATTTCCTCCCCTATTGTCGCCGGTTCTCGCCTTTGTTTTTCCGCCCTTG
>JAUVBO010000674.1 GCA_030591195.1 Pseudomonadota bacterium | reverse complement strand
TTCAACCTCGACATGGCAGACGCCCCGGCGATCCGTCAGGTCTTCTCCGACGCCTGGCCGCGCCGCTTCGTGCTCGACCGCCACGCCTGTCCGCCCGACTGCCAGGCCTGTGTCGAGGCGTGCAAGTACGACGCGATCGATCTCGACGCCCGGTCGACCCGCGAGCAGCTCGAGGTCGACGCGGTGGTGGTCGCCACCGGGTGGAGACCATACCCGCTGGAGAAGTTGCCCGAGCTGGGCGGAGGGCGGCTGCGCGACGTGATCGCCAACGTCAACCTCGAGCGGATGGCATCACCCACGGGCCCCACCGGGGGCAAGATCCAGCGCCCGTCCGACGGTCGAGTCCCGCAGCGGGTGGCCTTCGTCCAGTGCGCCGGCTCTCGCGACGTCAACCACCTGCCATACTGCTCGGCGGTCTGCTGTCTCGCCTCGCTGAAGCAGGCGGCCTACGTCAAGCAACAGGCGCCCGACGCCGAGGTGACGGTGTTCTACATCGACCGCCGCACGCCGGGACGCAACGAGACCGTGCTGACCGAAACAGCTGCGATGGAGGGGGTCAAGCTGGTCAAGGGCAAGGTCGCCGCCGTCGAGCGACGGGGCGACGGCTCGCTGCAGCTCAGGCTCGAGGACGTGGCCTCCGGGGAGTTGCTCGAGGCCAGCGCCGATCTGGTGGTGCTCGCCACCGGGATGGTTCCGAACCTGCAGGACGACCTGCCGCTGAGCATCATGCTGCGTGACGAGGACGGCTTCGGCCTCGACGACGAATCGCAGCGAATTTTCGTCGCCGGCGTGGCGAGGCGTCCCGAGGACGTCGCAGCCTGCGTGCGTGACGCAACCGGCGCCGCTGCGCGGGGCATCGCCGCCGCAGCAACGAGAGGTGTGTGATGCAGCGCATCGGCGTCTTCGTCTGCACCGGCTGCGACATCGGTGAGGCGATCAAGGTCGACGAGCTCGAGGACCTCTGCGAGGAGGGCGGCTCGAAGGCTTTCTCCACTCACCCGTGCCTCTGTAGCCCTGAGGGGGTCGGTCTGATCCGGCAGCGGGCTCGCGAGCACGAGCTCGACGGCGCGCTGCTGGCGGCTTGCTCGCCGCGGGCCAAGCAGCAGGAGTTCTCCCTCGGCCCGATCGGCGTCGAGCGGGTCTCGCTCCGGGAGCACGTCGCCTGGAGCCACCCGCACGGCGACGAGGACACCCAGCTCCTCGCCGAGGACCTGATGCGGATGGGGCTGGTGCGGCTGAGCAAGCTCTCTGCCGCCGAGCCAGTGACCGAGACGATCGACGACGGCGTGCTGGTGGTGGGCGGCGGCGTCGCCGGGCTCGAGGCGGCGCGGGTCGCGCTCGCGCTGGGGCAGCCGGTCGCGCTAGTCGAGGGCGACGAGCGCCTCGGCGGCGCTCTGGCGGCGGTCAACGACTGGATCCCCACCGGGCCTCCCTACGACCAGATCCACCAGAGCAACCTGGGCGAGCTGATCGACGAGGTGGTCAGCCACGCCCGCAGCCAGATCTTCGTCTCGAGCAAGGTGTCGCGGATCAGCGGCCAGCCGGGGCAGTTCGACGTCGAGATCGACACCGGTGGGTCAGCTCCGGGAGCGGGACGCAAGTCGCTCCGTCTCGGAGCTATCGTCCAGGCGACCGGCGCCGAGCCCTACGATGCGAGCCGGATCGACCACCTCGGCTACGATGCGTCGCCGGACGTGATCACCTCCCACGAGCTCGAGGCGATGCTGGCGGCGGCGAGCCTGCGGCGGCCCTCGGACGGGCGCTTGCCGCAGCAGATCGTCTTTGTCCAGTGCGCGGGGTCGCGGGACGAGGACCACCTGCCGTATTGCTCGGTGGAGTGCTGCGCGACGACGCTGAAGCAGGCGGCGGTGATTCAGCGCGACTACCCGGACCAGGTCGACTGCGCGATCGTCTACCGCGACATCCGGACCGCCGGACAGCTCGAGCGGTTTTACCTGGCGGTGCAGGAGCAGCCGCGGGTGATGCTGACCCGCGGTGATGTCCAGCGCGTCAGCGCGTCGGCCGGCGGGCTGAGGGTCGACGTCAGCGAGAGCCTGCTCGGCGAAGAGCTCTCCCTCGACGCCGATCTGGTCGTGCTGGCGGTGGGGATGGTCCCGCGGTCAGCCGACGGCGAGGCGATCCGCGATCTGCGTGATGCGGAGGGGCGGATCAAGAAGAACGAGTCGGCGAAGCAGGTCGCGGACGCGAAGAAGGTCGTCGAGCAGCTCAAGCGGCACGAGGGCAGCGAGATTCTCAACCTCGAGTACCGCCAGGGACCCGACCTGCCAGCGCTGCGCTACGCCTTCCCCGACTCGCACTACATCTGCTTTCCCTACGAGACACGGCGGACGGGGATCTACGCCGCCGGCACCGTGCGCGCGCCGATGGAGCCGTCCCAGGCGGCCGAGGACGGCTGCGGGGCGGCGATGAAGGCGGTACAGTGCATCGAGATGGCCAAGCGCGGTGAGGCGGTTCATCCGCGCGCTGGTGACATCGCGGCGGCCGACTTCTTCCTCCAGCGCTGCACCCAATGCAAGCGCTGCACCGAGGAGTGTCCGTTCGGCGCGATCAACGAGGACGTCAAGGGCACGCCCGAATACAAGTCGCTGCGTTGCCGGCGCTGCGGGATCTGCCTCGGCGCTTGCCCCGAGCGGATCATCTCCTTCCCAGAATACTCGGTCGATGCGATCGCGAGCATGATCAAGGCGGTCGAGGTGCCGGAGGAGGACGAGGAGAAGCCCCGGATCGTCGCGCTGCTGTGCGAGAACGACGCCTACCCGGCGCTGGACAAGGCAGCCCTGGCCGGGGCGAAGTGGAACCCCTGGGTGCGGATCATCCCGGTTCGCTGCCTCGGCGCCTGCAACAACGTCTGGATCGCCGACGCCCTCTCGCGCGGGATCGACGGACTGGTGCTGATCGGCTGCAAGTCGGGCGACGACTACCAGTGCCACTACATCCGCGGGTCGGAGCTGGCGTCGGTCAGGCTGACCAATGTCAAGGAGACCCTCGATCGGCTGACCCTCGAGTCCGAGCGGGTCAAGGTCGTCGAGCTGGCCCACGACGAGTTCCATCGGATCCCGGAGGTTCTGGACGAGTTCGTCAGCGAGATCGAGGACGTCGGCCCCAACCCCTACAAGGGCTTCTGATATGGCACCGGTGACGACGACGAAGATGACCCCGTCGGCGGATTTCCGCCGGGAGGTGCGCGAGCGCGGCGGGGAGAGGGCCGGGCGGTGCTTTCAGTGCGCCACCTGCTCGGCGGTCTGCGATCTGGCGCCGGCCGAGGCGCCGTTTCCCCGGCGACAGATGCTCTGGGCTCAGTGGGGGATGGAGGAGAAGATCCTCAGCGATCCGTCGATCTGGCTCTGCCACCAGTGCAACGACTGCACCGAGCGCTGCCCGCGCGACGCACGCCCGGGGGACGTGATGCAGACCCTGCGGGCGATGACGGTGGAGCGGCTGGCGAGCCCGCGGGTGGTGGGCAAGCTGGTGGCCGACGCGGGCAACACCTGGCCGCTGCTGCTCGGGATCCCGATCCTC
>JAUVBO010000809.1 GCA_030591195.1 Pseudomonadota bacterium | reverse complement strand
CCGTCGTCGGTCGCGTCGACGATGCCCCCATCTGCTGGGTCACCGTCAACCGTCCGAAACCCCTCGTCGCAGCCAGACGCGATCGCTGCCGAGAGCATCGCGACGGGCAGCCTCCAGGATCCGGGGTAGTGCGCCATCTGGCTGAACCTCTTCCGCTGCTCCGCCTCAGCCGACCCGCCGCGAGTATAGCCGGACGGTGAGCCGGATCCAGCGCAGCGGGTGAAGCGGGGCGTCAGCGGTCTCGCGCAGCGCGGCCAGGTGATCGGCGGCGTAGAGCAACCGCCCGGCCCGGATCAGCCAGTGCCAGACGAAGGACCTCAGCACCAGCGCACCGAGCCAGAGGCCACTCCAGAAGAGAATTCCCGCGCCCCGTGGGGGGTGTTGACGCCAGAGAAAAAGCACCCCGGCCGAGAGCCCGGCCAGGGCCAAGGTGACGCCGAGGTAAAATCCCGCGGTGCGCAGGGGGTGCCGGCGCCAGACCGCGAGCACCACCAGCGCCGTGCGCCGCAGCCGCTGGCGACCATCGGCCACCGTGACCAGGCGGCACCAGAAGGCGAAGGCGCCGACCAGCGAGCCCCAGAGAACCAGCGTCGTCCCCTCGGCCAGTGGCAGCGTCAACATCAACGACCGCCCACTCCAGCCGGCCGGATCGCCGTGGATCTCGAGCGCGGCAAAGGCCGCCCGGAGCAGCAGCACCCCGAGCCCGAGCAGGGCCCCGGCCATCAGCACCACCCGCGCGAAGACCAGCAGCCGGGCGAGGCCCGCGGTGGCGATCACACCGACCACCGACCGCGCGTGTTGCCGACCACGCGCCGGGTCAAGCCAGGCCATCGCCCCGCCGACCAGCACCTGCTCGGCGACGACAACCAGCACCAGCGAGAGCCCGAGCCCGATCAGCAGCTCAGCCCCGAGCGTGTCCCGCAGCCGCAGCAGGTGGGCCGCGGGCAGCTTCCCCGCCACGTCGGTGAAGTACGGTCGCAGGGCCAGCTCGCGAGCACCTCCCAGCGCAGTCACCAGCAGCGGCACGGCCCCGAGCAGCCAGACCGCCAGCCGGAGCCCGATCAACGTCCACGAGCCGGGTACCGCCGCGAGTCCGGCCCGCAGCGGCGCGAACGGTTGGACCGGCCTCAAAGCCATGAGCTCAGCACTCCGATCAGCCACTGCCCGCCGGCCGTGAGCCACAGCCCCCAGTCGGCGGCGAAGGACTCGGCGGCGCCCACGGCGCGTGCGTTGTTCTCGGGCTGGACGTCGAGCAGCAGCTCGCGCCGGGGATCGATCCGCACTCGCCGCAGGGGAGATGGCCGGACGAAACGATAGCCGCGCCAGCTCGAGCGGCCGTCCCAGCGATCGCGCACGACCGCGCCATCGCCGAACTCGAAGACCACGGTCACCGGCAGCTGATCCCAGCCAGGACCGACGAGCCGCACCGCGCTCTCGTAGTAGGCCGTGGCCGCCCCCGCTCTGCTGCGAGGCCTGGACCTGGACGCCCGCGACACGCGCGTGACCCGACCCGGGCTCTGACCTCCACCCAGCCGAACCCAGCCCGGATCGATGATCTGCATCGAGATCCGATCGCCAGCTTCCCGCGCCCAGCTCGGAAGCCCCGCCAGGGGATGACGGTCACGGTTGTCGTCGGTCAGCCATGAGGGCCCGGCGCTGGTGACCAGGCGCCCCCGTGGCGGCAGGTAGCGGTAGGTGGCGACCCCGTCGACCCGGTAGTCGGGCAGCGCGCGGCGGGCCAGCGCCTCACGCAGGAAGGCCTCGACCTGGGCGCCCCCCTCCTTCCGGGCGACGGCGAGGAAGTCCTCGGGACCCGGGTGACGGAAGGCGAAACGATCGAAGTAGGCGGCGAAGATCCGGTCGATCCGCTGCTGGCCGAAGCGCCGCGCCGCGGTCGCCAGGGACAGCGCGCCCCGGGTGTAGATCTGGGCACGCCAGCTCCCGGGGTAAAACAGCGCCGAGGGCCGCTTGCGGATCGCCTCGCGGATCAGGCCCCGCCGCTGGTCGGCCGCGAGCTGCCAGCCCATCAGCTCGTAGGGCGAGAGGCGACGCCCGAGCGACCTGCCGCCGGCGGCCTCGTCGCCATACACCGCGCGCATGCCCTCGACCTGCCAGTAGGTGGTGAGTCCCTCGTCGAGGAACGCGTCCTGCTGCTCGTTCGAGGCGATCAGGCCGTAGAAGTACTGGTGACCGAGCTCGTGGATCAACGTCCCGTCGGGTTCCCAGACGGTGGCGAACGGGAAGCCGTCCCAGAGGGAGTCGCCGGGCATGGCGGTGAACAGCGTCGGGTACTCCATCCCCGCGGTGTAGCGGCCGCGCCACGGCGGAAAGACCACCGTCAGTGTCTCGTACGGGTAGCTGCCGATTCGCCTGGAAAAGGCGTCCAGGGCCCCCGCCAGCGCCCGACGCCAACGGCCGAGCTGGTGCTCGGTGCCCCGGGGCATCAGGAAATGCACCTCCAGTTGCTTGCCGCCGGGCAGCCGATGCCGCACGGCGTGATCGACCAGCGTCCGGCCAGCGACGAAGGCAAAGTCGTGGACGGCGCGCTGGCGGTAGCGCAGCACCTGCTCGCCGTCGGAGGGCCGCGAGCTTGCCGCCGCGGGCACCCGCCGCCCGGTGGCCCCGACGACGAACCCCCGGGGCAGTCGCAGGGTCACCTCGTAGTCGGCGAAGTTGGCGTAGAACTCGGTCGGGCCATGAAACTGGCGGGCAGCCCAGCCGGCCTTCTTGCGCCGCCTGACGCCCACGGGCTCGAAGGCGCCGAGCTTGGGGAACCACTGGGCGACGAGGAAGTAGTCCTCGAAGCCGCCGGTGCGCGCCACCGGCACTGGCAGCCGCGCAGCGAAGTCGATCACCAGCTCGAGCACCTCGCCCGGCGCCACCGGCCGCGGCAGCGCGACCTCGAACAGGGTCCGGTCGGTCTGGTTGCCGTCGTCCGGCTGCACCGGCCGGTAGGTCGCGGCGAGCTCGCGGCCACCGACCCGTTGCCGGACCTGCTTCAGCTCGGAGAAGCCCCAGGGATCGCCGTACATCCGCAGCAGGCGCTCGACGTGCCCGCTGAAGAACGAGGCCGAACGGAGCCAGGTCGTCGCCTCGTGGCTGAAGGCGTTGAGATAGAGGTGCAATGGGCAGCGGCTCAGCGT
>JAUVBO010000470.1 GCA_030591195.1 Pseudomonadota bacterium | reverse complement strand
CGTCTGATCTCATCTCCGCTCCTCCGGGATCTTCCCTCAGCCGCGGGGAGCGCAGCGCGACGCCTGCCCCCGTCTCTCGCAAGCGCCGAGCCCGAGCGCGGCGCAGTCAAACTCGACCCACTGACCGCCGAGGCAGCTCTGCAGCGCCGCCCCGGCGCAGCGGTCGAGGGAGTCAGCGTCGCAAGCCTCGCCGGTCTCGTGGCAACGGTCTTCAGGGCAGCTCGCCGCCAGGCGAAGCCCTCCGACGGTGGCACCGCCACCGATGCAGTCGGCCGCGAAGGCGTGGCTCGGATCGACGGCACAGTCAAGGCCCGCCCCGCCGCAGTCGTAGCTGTAGACCCGGTCGTCGATCAGGTCGCAGAAGACCGCCCGCTGACCGTCACAGCGGCCGGAGAAGCTGGCGTCGCACGCCCCACCAGCGCCGAAGCAGCGCGCGATGGCGGCACAGCCGGTCGCCCCGTTGGCGCAGCGATAGATCGGGTCGATCACCGGCGTGAGGCCGAGGGCCGCGACGCGATCGCTGTAGCTGGCGACACAGTCCGAGACCCGCGCCCGGGCGACGATGCCGCAGGCGGCGGTCCGGACACAGGCCGCCACCAAGCTCTCGGGGTCCAGCCCGCTCCCAGGCCGGTCGTCACCGCAGGATCCGAGCACCCAGCCTGCCAGTACCAGGGGCAACGCGGACGCAGGTGCGCGAGCGCTGATCATGCGGCGCTCAACGACAGCGAGCGTGGCGCAGCCGCTTCAGCTCCCGGCGCAACGAGGCGATCTCGCGAGCCTGGGCCTGGACCGCCGCTGCCACCAGGCTGGTGAACCCGTAGAGGTCCACCGTCTCGCCATCGGGGTGAACCGTGACGCCCGGCGGCTTGTCGTCGATGATGAAGCCGAGCTTGGGCCGCCGATCGGCGGGCGCGCTCTTGAGCTGGTAGTGGGCCAGCCGCAGCTCGAGCAACGCCGACAGCAGCCGCCGTCGCTCGGCGTCGTCGACGTAGCGGATGTCGCGCTTGTGTCGCTTGCGCGAGATCGGACAGTTGGTCAGGTCAGGGGCCGTGTCGGTACACAGCAGCCGCGCGCCGCAGGCATCCACCAGCTCGCAGCTCGCGGCCTTTTCGGTGCACGGCGCGCCCTCCTTCTGGTCCCCGCTGCAGCTGTTGGCGCCCGCTCCGGCGTCTGCGGGTGCGGGCCGGCAGACCGGATCACCACAGGTTCGATACCAGCGCAGCCCGCTGCCGCCGCCGTCGGCGGGCTGCGGCGGCGCCGTATCAGGCTTGACTGACCCTTCGCCCGCCGGCGTGCTGTCCTTGAGCGACGCCGGCTCACCGTCGAGTATCTGCTTGCGGCTGTCGCCAGCGGCGGCGTCGGTCGTCCGGTCCTGGTCGTCGTCGCTGCAGGACGCCCCGGCAGCGACCATCAAGACGCTGGCCACCAGGCTCATCGCTCTCCGTCTCATCGCCATCCCTCCGTCAAGGTGCTCGTAGAGGATAGCGCGCCCCGGCCGCGCGGGGCGCAAGATCACCAGGTCATTGTTCGCGTGCGGCGAGCAGGAGAGAGGGAGCGAGGAACCGAGTCAGCGCCGGCCGCCAGATCAACTACAACCAGACGTCGCGCCGCAGTTGATGCACTTGTGGCAGGCACCCGAGCGGACCATGATCGAGCCACACTCGTGGCAGGTCGGCGCGTCGGTCTCCAGCACGTAGGGCTGGCGATCCTCGGACCGATCCTCGACCACCGGGTTGGCCAGGTCGAGCAGATCCGGCTGGAGCTGGGCCGGGGCGTCGACGATGCCCGGCAGCAGCTGCTGCTCGGCGTAGCGTCCCTCGGGGAACTTCTCGGCCAGCCAGCGGAACATGTAGTCCATGATCGACTTGGCGTAGCCGATCTTCGGGTTGTCCGAGAAGCCCGACGGCTCGAAGCGCGTGTGGGCGAACTTGTCGCAGAGCAGGTTCAGCGGCACGCCGTGCTGCAACGCCAGCGAGATCGAGGTGGCGAAGCTGTCCATCAGTCCGCTGATCGCGCTGCCCTGCTTGGCCATGCGGATGAAGATCTCGCCCGGTCGACCATCCTCGTACATTCCGACGGTCAAGTAGCCCTCGTGGCCGCCGATACCGAACTTGTGGGTCAGGCTGCGGCGCTCGTCAGGAAGCTTGTGCCGCACCGCCCGCGGGGGTCCCGGCGCCTCGGTGGAGATCGGACCCGTCTCCTCCTCTGCCGGCTCGACGTCCTCGGAGGTGGTGAGCGGCTGGGCCTTCTTGCAGCCGTCGCGATAGAGCGCCACAGACTTCAACCCCAGCTTCCAGGCCTGAAGGTAGGTCTCCTCGATGTCCTCCACCGTCGCGTCGTTGGGCAGGTTGACCGTCTTGCTGATCGCCCCCGAGAGGAAGGACTGGACCGCGGCCATCATCCGGATGTGGCCCATCGGCGCGATCGAGCGCTCGCCGTTTTGTGGTTGCAGCGCACAGTCGAACACCGCCAGGTGCTCGTCGGCGAGGTGCGGGGCGCCCTCGATGCACCCCTTGTCGTCGATGTGGTCAACGATCTGCTGCACCTGGGTCTTGTCGTGGCCCAGCCGCGAGAGCGCCTCTGGCACGGTGTTGTTGACGAGCTTCAGCGTGCCGCCACCGACGAGCTTCTTGTACTTGATCAGCGCGATGTCCGGCTCGATGCCGGTGGTGTCGCAGTCCATCATGAAGCCGATGGTGCCGGTGGGCGCGAGCACGGTGACCTGGGCGTTGCGGAACCCGTGGGCCCGCCCGAGCTCGAGCACCTCGTCCCAGGTGTGACGCGCCCGATCCATCAGGTCGTAGGGCACGTAGGCGGCGTCGATCGACTCGATCTTCTGCCGGTGCTGCGTCATCACCTGCTGCATCGGCTCGGCGTTCTCGGAGTAGCGCTCGAAGGGTTCGCGGTCAGCCGTGATCAGCGCGCTGACCCGGTTGGCCTCGCCGTGCATCAGCGCCGTGATCGCCGCAGCGTAGGCCCGACCGGCGTCGCTGTCGTAGGGCAGCCCGCGGCTCATCAACAGGGCGCCAAGGTTGGCGTAGCCGAGACCGAGGGGCCGGAAGTCGTGACTGGTCTTGCCGATCCGCGGGGTCGGGTAGCGGGCGTTGTCGACGACGATCTCTTGGGCCAGGATCAGCACCGCCACCGCGCGGCTGAAGGCTTCGATATTGAATGAGCCGTCCTCCTTGCGCTGAAACTTGCGCAGGTTGAGGCTGGCGAGGTTGCAGGCGCTGTCGTCGAGGAACATGTACTCCGAGCACGGGTTGGAGCCGTTGATCCGTCCGGAGGTCTTGCAGGTGTGCCAGTTGTTGACGGTGGTGTCGAACTGCAGGCCCGGGTCACCGCACTGATGGGCCGCCTCGGCGACAGCGCGCCAGATCTTGCGGGCCCGCACGGTCTGGATCACCTCTCCGGTGGTCACGGCACGCATCTGCCAGTCGCGGTCGTCGAGCACCGCCTCCATGAAGCGGTCGTTGACGCGGACACTGTTGTTCGAGTTTTGAAAGAAGATCGAGCTGTAGGCCTCCCCGTTGAAGGACCCGTCGTAGCCCTGCCCGATGAGGGTCCAGGCCTTGCGCTCCTCTTTGGCCTTGCACCAGATGTACTCGAGGATGTCCGGGGGATCGGCGTTGAGGATCACCATCTTCGCCGCCCGGCGGGTCTTGCCGCCGGACTTGATCACGCCGGCGAAGGCGTCGAATCCACGCATGAAGCTCACGGGACCCGACGCCAGGCCACCGCCGGCGAGGTATTCATGGGAGCTACGCAGCGAGGAGAAGTTGCTGCCGGTGCCCGAGCCCCACTTGAACAGCATGCCCTCGGTCTTGGCGAGGTCGAGGATCGACTCCATCGTGTCGTCGACCGAGTTGATGAAGCAGGCCGAGCACTGCGGGCTGTCCTCCACGCCGACGTTGAACCAAACCGGGCTGTTGAACGCGGCCCGCTGGGTCACCAGCAGGTACTTCAGCTCGTCGGTGAACGTCTTGGCATCGGCCACGCTGGCGAAGTAGCCCTGCTCGCTGCCCCAGTTCGTGATCGTATCGACCACCCGCCCGATCAGCTGCCGGATGCTGTTTTCCCGCCGGGGCGTGCCGAGCTTGCCCCGAAAGTACTTCTGGGACACGACGTTGGTCGCCATCTGAGACCAGGTCGCGGGGACCTCGACGTTGCGCTGCTCGAAGAAGATCTCGCCTTTGGCACCGGCGATAACCGCGTCGCGACGCTCCCACTCGACCTCATCGAACGGATCGCGGCCAGCGACGGAAAAGAAGCGTTTGACGCGGATGCCAGCGCGCCGGGGGTGCTTGCGCGCAGTCCGGCCGCCAAAGTCGTCAGCCGTCCGTCCGCCGAAATCGTCCGCGGAGGTCTCGTGGGCGGCAGGTGCATCACCGTT
>JAUVBO010000129.1 GCA_030591195.1 Pseudomonadota bacterium | reverse complement strand
GCGGCGGACGGCCTTGTGCCTGGTCGCGCGGCGACCCCCGTCGCCCGCACGGCGGGCAGTGGGCCCCGCCTTGCCGGCGCCTGGCATCAGCCGCGGGGAGAGCCGCAGCTTCGGCTCGGTCGGCGTCAGCACCAGCCGCTGCATCCAGAGGGTGTGCCCCGGGGCACGGACAGTGACCAGCAGCTCCCGGCCGAGAGGCAAGCCACCAACGCGGCACGGGGTCACCGCGCAGCGCTGAGCCCCGTCGATCGAGACCGCCGCCTTCGCCGGATGGCTCGCGATCTCCAGCGCGCCCGATCCACTGCCGGTCACCACCGGACGGTCGCCGTGAGACCGACGCGCGGGCCGGTGAAAGGCCAACACGTAGATCACCACCGAGGCCGAGAGCAGGATCGCGCCAAGGGCCAGCCACAGCCCGCCGACCCGGCGGGGCGCCTCCAGGTCAGTCGACGTCGCGGCGGATCCGCGGCGCGAGCTGCTGTCTGGCTCGGTGTCGCGGGTGGCGTCCGGTTCGCGACGCGAGTCCGCCGCGGACCGCCCGCCCCCGCCCCGGTCGATGCCCGGGCGCTTGTTCTTCTCCCGGCTGGTCAGGCGCTTGGCGGCGTGGGTCTCGCTGGGCGCCTCCGGCGCGTCGGTCGAGAGGTCGGACGCCTCGCGTGCCCGATCGACGTCGGTCGAGTCGCCGGGCACCGGAGTCATCCGCTCGTTCGGCAGCACGGCGCGCTCGCTGGTCTCGCCCCCCGGCACGGCGGCCTCTCGAGCGCTGGCGCCTCCGCCAGCAGTCGACGGGGCACCATTGCCCGCGGGCTGCTTCGACCGCTGGACCACCTCGGTGCCGACCGGCGGCCTGCGGGGCTCTGCCTCGCCGGCCCGCATCGTCTTGCTGATGATCACCGTCGACGGCTTGTCCTGGTCCCCCCCTGAGCCGGTGAGTGGCAGGGAGGGCACCAGCTCGTCGACGTAGTCCCCGAGCTCCTTCGGGAAGGCGAGCATGTCGTTCTGGCGGGCGAAGTCGAGCAACTCGTCGCGTAAGGAGGCCGCATCGCTGTAGCGGGCATCGGCCCGGTGCTCGAGCGCCCGCATCACGATCGACTCGAGCTCCTCAGGGTATTCCGGACGGATCGCCGAGGGACGAGGGATCTCGCCGTCGATCACCCGCCGCATCGCCACCGCGCCATCCTTGCTGGCCCGAGGCAGCCGCCCGACAGTCAGCTGGTAGAGCACCACGCCGAGCGAGAAGATATCGGCCCGGCCATCGACGTTGCCCCCGGTGTACTGCTCGGGCGCCATGTACTGGACCTTGCCCTTGACCACTCCGACGTCGGTCACCTGGACCTTGCCCACAGCCTTGACGATGCCGAAGTCGCCGAGCTTGACCGCACCCTCGCGGCTGCAAAGAACATTGTGTGGGCTGACGTCGCGATGAACCAGATTCAACGGCCGACCGTCGAGCCCGACCTGGCGGTGGGCGTAGTCCAGCCCCATCGCCGCCTCCGAGACCACCCTCAACGCCAGCCGCATCGGCACCCGGCTCTTGCGACGGCGCTCGATGCGCGCCAGCGTGGCCAGATCGCAGCCGTCGACGTACTCCATGACGATGAAGTACTGATCGGCATCCTGGCCGAGCTCATATATCTGTACGATATTCGGATGGTTGAGCTGCGCCGCGATCTTCGCCTCGTCGATCAGCATCTCGGCGACGTTGGCCGCCGACGAGAACTGGGGCAGGAGGCGCTTGACCACCGCCAAACGCTTGAAGCCGGCGATCCCCTCGTGGCGGGCGAGAAAGACCTCCGCCATGCCGCCCTTGCCGAGCCTGCGCAGAATCTTGTAGGTGGCAGCCGCACCCTGGGGTTCAGTGATCAAAGTATCGATACCTGTCTGCAGTGTAACGACACCAAAAGCGCCGAGCAACACAGAGCAGACCCGCAACTTTTTGTGATTGTGGGGGCTTGCTTGACACCCCCTGGACCGCCCATTACATTTTTCCCGTGCTTCGCCCTCCCCTTGGCGCCTTGGTGCTCGTCTTCCCGCTCCTCATCGGGGCTCAGGCCCTCGCCCAGCAGCAGCAGCCCCAGCCCGGGCAGCCATCCGGTCAGAGCGCCGCCGCGCTGCTCAAGAAGGCCGAATCATCTTACGAGCAACTGGAGTATGAACGCGCCCTGCAAACCCTGGTCAAGGTCCACCAGAGCCCCGAGGTAACCCAGGTTCAGCGCGCCCGCGCCTATCTCTACATGGGTGTCTGCTTCACGGCGCTTGGAAACCCGCAGAACGCCGTGGCGGCCTTCGCCGAGGTGCTCAAGCGTCGGCCAGATTTCCGCATGCCTGACGGTGTCTCACCGAGCATCCGGGCGATGTTCGATGAAGCGCTCAAGCAATTCAAGGCAGCGGGCGGCGGCAAGCAACCGGCCGGTCCGCAGCCGACCCAACCTGGCTCCGGCAAGGAGATCGAGCTCGACGCGCGGGCGCCGCGCAAGGTCGTGGCCGGCGAGCCGGTGAAGGTGCGGATCGACGTCGACGACCCGAAGAAGCGGGTCAAGCAGCTGGTGATCCACTGGCGCCGCCGGCGCGGCCCGGACTACTCGCGCATCCGCGTCGACCTCAAGCCCGACCAGACTAAGATCTCGGCCGTGATCCCGGGAGCGACCATCGGCGACAAGGCCGGGCGCCTCGCGTTCTACGTCGAGGCTCGGGACGCCAAGGGTCAGCCCCTGACCAGCGCCGGGACCGAGGAGGATCCCTACGAGGTGATCCTCAGGCGGGCGACGAAGCCCAAGAGCAGGGTCGGCTGGTGGCTGCTAGCCGCGGGTGGCGCAGCGGCGGTGGCCGGCGGGGTGGTGGCCGCGGTGCTCTTGACCCGCGACGACGGCCCCTCCCAGCCAGTGCCGCCGGACACGGCGCGACTGACGGTGATTCTTCGATGACCGACCGTGCGCGTGCTGGCTTCTTCGGCCTCGTGCTCTGCCTGCTCGGCGTCGGCGCCGGCGCCCTCAGCGCTTGCGCGCCTGCGCCCGGGTCCGCAGCGCCCGCCGGTAGCGTCGGCGACATGCGCGCCGCGATCGTCATCGACCGGACGATCCAGACCTTCGTCCGCGCCTTTCGTATCGCGGTGCTCTCGGCAGTGACCCGCGAGGGCGTGTCGATCACCTGCGACGACATCCCGGCCAACTATCAGCTCGAGCCGATGAGCCCGAGCCTGATCCCGGTCGCGCAGCCGCAGCAGATCGCCTGGGAGGGTTCGACCGACGCGGCGCAGATCGGACCGATCGCGGTGCCCGCCGAGCGTGAGCTGCTGATCGCAGCCGAGGGCTTGACCCGCAACGACCAGGGAACCTTCGTCATCGCCCGCGGCTGCGCCGACGGCGTCAGCTTCGCGGGCGGCTCGACCCAGGAGCTGCGGATCGACGTCCGGGCCACCAGCGGCACTGGCTGCGACACCATCACCGACTGCGAGCCCGGCCTCGAGTGTTACCAGTCGACCGAGCTCCCTGGCGGCTACTGCGCCAAGGTCGGCTGCACCACCGACCAGGACTGCCTGCCCGGAAGCCGCTGCACCGCCGACACCTTCGG
This sequence comes from Pseudomonadota bacterium, assembly GCA_030591195.1. The sequence goes on along the minus strand of JAUVBO010000129.1, from coordinate 3,472 downwards.
CGCCGGCGTCTGCGCGCGGATCTGCACCAGCCAGACCGACTGCGAGCCCAGCCAGAGCCAGGACTGCGTCACCCGCATCGGCCCCGACGGCAACTGCGGCCGCTCCGTCTGCGTCTACCCCCTCTGGGCCAAGAACAACGAGTGCTGAGCCGAAGCTCCCCTCGGGGCGGGGATCCTGACCCACCACCGGGGATTGCCGACGCCGCTGCATCGCCGCCGTGGCGCCAGCTCCTGACGATACCTGCGGGCATCCCTCAATCCTCCGACGGCGCGACCGCCACGCGGTTCCTGCCCTGCTGTTTTGCCTGGTAGAGCAGACTGTCGGAGCTTTCGATGAGCTGCTCGAAGCTGATCTCTGCCAACAGGGCGCTGCTCTCCGCGCCGGTGACCCCGAAACTAGCCGTGATCCCGATGATTTGATCCCCCACCGGGATCCGCAGACTGTCCACCTCCTGCCGCAGCCGGTCGGCCACGCTGGTCGCGGCGTCCAAGTCGGTCTCCGGCATGATCACCAAGAGCTGCTCCCCGCCACAACGAGCCACCCAGTCGTTCTGACGGACGCTCTGCTTGAGGCACTCGGCGAAACGAAACAGCACCTGGTCTCCGGCCTGATAGCCATGCTTGTCATTGATCGATTTGAAGTCGTCGATGTCGCACATGGCGAGTGAAAGCGGACGATCGTAGCGTCGGCTGCGAGCGAGCTCCTTCTGCAGCCGCTCGGAGAGATACGCGCGGTTGAAGGTCTCGGTGAGCGGATCGAGCACCGAGAGCACCTTGATCTTCTCGGTCATCAAGAAGCCCTGCCGCCGAAACCGCTCGACCAAGATCGAGGTGATGATCGACATGCCATAGCCGAAGCTCAAGAAGTAGAAGCTGTTCCAGAACTCGGGCCATACGATGGAGTCGCCCTGCAGCAGAGCGGGGCTGAGGGTGATGCCGTAGTGGATGACGATCGTGGAGGTGTTGATCACGAGGGTGAAGACTCGATGATACGGAAACAGCGTGGCCACCCCGATCAGCACGAAGAGCTGTCCTGCGTAGTAGGGACTTCGGTACGCGCCGGTGATGTGACACAGAACAGCGATATTGAGCGCCACCAACGCGTTGACCGCGAAAGACATGAACACCGGCTGCTGCCGCAGACGGGTGAAGAGGGAGAGCAGATGACAAACGCCACAGAGGAGGGTGAAGGTCAGACGCACCGCCAACATCTCCCGCCACAGATCGCCGAAGATCAGCCAGTCGAACGGCACGGCGCTAGGAACGAGCAGGTAGACGATCAAGAAGGCGAAGTCCAGCCCGCTTCGGTGGTGGTCCAGCCTGTAGCGAGCGTACTCCGTCGATTGACCGTCCGGAATTGCTGGCAAGATCCTGGCCAACAGACCACGCCCTTTGCCCTCCGCGATCCAACGGCGCAGCTCTGGCCAGGACCCGATCAACGACTCGTGTACGATCTCGACCGCCGGACCTCCTTCCTCCGATCGTCTCTGCACCAATAGCCGTGTTTGCACCAGGTAGGCGACCGTGCGTTGCGCTGCCTCGGCGCCGACTGGCAGATCGCGTAGCACGGCCAGATCGACCTTCGCCGGGGTGCCATTTGACGTGACCAGCCGCTTGAACAACGCCCGCACCACCCGCTGGTCCGACACCGCGAGCGCGGCCAGCGAGGCATCAGCGTGCGCGCTCAGAGCGCCGGCGACCCCCCCCATCGCCCTGAAGCTCTGCTCGGTGAGTACCCGCGCCCCACGATCGCGCGCATCCCATAGCTTGGCGACGGTGAGCTGCACCAGCGGCAGCGCCCCCTCGTTGGACTCGATGTCGTCAAGTATGCGCTCGACGATCGCGTCGGTCTCGAATCGGTAGTTGGCCGTCTCGAGCGGACCGGTGAGTGCCTCGGCCAGCGCCTCGCGGCCGGGGGCCCGTAGAGAGATCAACCCCTTCGTGAGCTGGCCGAGAAGAGGATCATCCTCGACGCGATCGAGGTAATCTGACCGGATGGCGGCGACGACGTGCAGCGGCGCGTCGTCGGCGAGGCCAGAGAGGCAACGGGTGAAAGCCGCGCGCTCGTCGACGTTCTGCCCCAGCGTGTAGAGATCCTCGAGCTGATCGACGAAGACGAGCACCGAGGCCTGTTTCTGACGGGCTAGCTGCCGCAGCAAAGACCCGAGGTGTCCCGGGTCGTCGCGCATTCGCTGCTTCAGGGCTTCGTGCTCACTGCCGAGCTCGCGCCCGTCCGACGAGGACGACCGCGTGACCGGCTGCAACAGGCTGGTCAGCGCGGCCATCGGATCCCTCCCTGGCCGCACCGTGAAGACCTCCCAGTTTTCGCCTGACCGCTTGAGCGCGGGAATCAATCCGGCACGGACGAAGGACGACTTGCCGACACCCGAAGGCCCCGTGACGCCGACCAGCGCACGCTCCCGCACCAGCGCCGCGGCGTGCTCGATCTCAGTCGAACGACCGAAATAGCGTCTGGCGTCGGACTCCTGAAACGCGGCCAGCCCAGGGTAGGGACACTCGTCCTCGGGCTGTCGTCGCCCTCCGCCTGGTCGCAGTCGCTCGAGCTCCTTGAGCAGCTCGGCCGCCGACTCATACCGCTGATCGACATTCTTGGCCAGGCAGCGGGCGATCAACTGCTCGATCGCAGCCGGCACCTCCGGAACCAGCCCGCTGACGCTCGGCATTGGCTCCCGCAACAGATTCACGCGGGTGGCCAGCTGCATCCCCTCCATCCCGGATAGCGGATGCTCGCCAGCGATCATCTCGTACAGCATCAGGCCGACAGCCCAGATGTCGGCGCGCACGTCAACGTTGGCCCCTCGCCACTGCTCCGGCGCCATGTAGTGCATGGTGCCGACGAGCTCGCCCTGACGAGTCAGACGTGCGTCCGCCACCGAGGCATCGTTGAGCTCGAGCTTCCGGGAAACATCGACCGGCTCGGCGTCCTCGTCGAGCACGCGCGCGATGCCGAAGTCGAGCACCTTGACCACGCCGCTGTCTAGAACGAACACGTTGTCCGGCTTGAGGTCGCGGTGGACGATGCCGTACTCCTGGGCGCGAACCAGCGCCTTGACGACCGGAACGATCAGCTCTATCGCGCGACCCGGCGACAGCTGGCGGCCAGCCAACCAGTTGGACAGCGGCTGGCCCTTGAGGTACTCGAGCACCATGTAGGGGCGACCCTGGAACTCGTTCACCTCGTGGATGATCACGATGTTCTCGTGCGTACAGCGTGCTGTGGCACGCGCCTCGATCAGAAAGCGCTGACTCACCCGCTCGGAGCCGACGATGAGAAACTTGATCGCCACCTTGCGGTCCAGCTTGGTGTCGCGAGCCAGGTAGACCTGGCCCATTCCACCCCTGCCGATAAGGTTGATTATCCGGTAGTGTTCGATCAACGATCCCGGCGGCAGCGCCTCGACGCCTCGCCCACCTCCCTGGCCCTGATGCTCACGATCTGGACCCGTCCCTT
>JAUVBO010000316.1 GCA_030591195.1 Pseudomonadota bacterium | reverse complement strand
GCCGATCATCTTCGCCAATAACGGCCTCAAGCCCGGCAAGGAGTGGACCGACGCCAAGGGCAAGAAGTTCAAGGTCCAGCTGGTGCTGATCGACGATCCGGTCAAGATGCGCGACGCCTACGCCGCCGGCAAGGTGCACATCGGCTGGGCGACCCTCGACATGATGCCGCTGTTGATGGAAGGGCTGCGCAAGGACTCGCGGATCATGCCGCGCGTCTACCAGCAGGTCGACTGGTCCAACGGCGGCGACGGCATCGTCGCCCGCCACGGGGTGACCACCGTCAACCAGCTGCGGGGCAAGACCGTCGCGCTGGCCCAGAACTCGCCCTCCGAGTTCTTCGTGCTCAACGCGCTGATCAACGCCGGCGTGCAGCCCTCAGAGGTCAAGTTCAAGTACACCGCCGATGCCTTCCAGGCCGCCGCGGCGTTCAACGCCGACAAGTCGATCACCGCCTGCGTCTCCTGGGCGCCGGACATCTACAATCTGTCGGAGGTCAAGGGCAACAAGCTGATCGTCTCGACCCAGACGGCGAACAAGCTGATCGCCGACGTCTGGTTCGCCCGCGCTGACTTCGCCAAGGACCACCCGGCGATCATCGAGGGCCTGGTCCGTGGCATCTTCGACGCGATGGAGGACCTCAACGTCCAGGCGAACAAGCAGCAGGTGGCGAAGCTGATCGCCAAGGCGTTCAACCTGCCGGCGAAGGACGCGATCGGCATGCTCGGCGACGCCCACAGCACCAACTACGCCGAGAACCGCGAGTTCTTCCTCAACCAGAACAACCCGACCAACTTCGAGCGCACCTGGGACACCGCCTACTACCTCTACACCAAGATGGGCAAGATCACCCCGCCGAAGGTTCCCTTCGAGCAGGTGATGGACTTCTCGGTGATCAAGAAGCTCGGCTCGGTGAAGAAGTACGCCAGCCAGAAGAGCGACTACGGGGTCAAGTTCACGCCGAAGGCGGTCAGCACGATCCGCGCCGAGTCGGGCGAGATCCTCACCAAGACGGTGGTGATCCACTTCTTCCCCAACTCCTGGGACCTGGCGAAGAAGATCGAGAAGCAGCAGGGCAACAAGAAGCTCCAGGAGCTCTACGACCCGCGGGTGCCCTTCGTGCTGGAGGAGATCGGCAAGCTCGCCGGCCAGTACGGCGCGGCACGGATCGTGATCGAGGGGCACACCGACTCGTCGATGAAGGGCCGCGGGGTGCCGTTCTCAGCGGTCAAGGAGCTGTCGGGCAACCGGGCCAAGTCGGTCAAGGAAGCGCTGGTGCGCAAGTTCAAGACCCTCGACCCGAACCAGTTCTCGGCCGAGGGTCTGGGCTGGAGCCGCGCGGCGGATCCGAAGGACCCGGTGAACCACGCGCAGAATCGCCGGGTGGAGATCAAGGTCTACCCGCTCGAGGCCCAGTAGCGCGGAACGGGGACGTCGCAGATGGCCTTGTCCAAGCTCCGCCAGCAGCCGAAGCTGCTCAGCCGCATCTTCTGGAGCCTCAGCTGCATCGGGCTGATCGGCCTCGCCTGGTGGCTCGCCACCCGCGGGGCGGTCGAGCTGCGGGCGATCCCGCCGGCGATCCTGCCCAGCCCACGGGAGGTCTTCGGCTCGCTCCCCTCGCTCTGGTTCGAGCGGGCGCTGACGCGCGAGGCGATGATCAGCCTCTGGCGCGTGCTCCAGGGCTTCGGCCTGGCGGTGGCGATCGGTGTACCGCTCGGGATCCTCGGCGGCTGCTTCCCGCGCTTCGCCTCGTTCCTCGCGCCGGTGACGATCTTCGGCCGCAACGTGCCGATCGCCGCGCTGGTGCCGCTGGTGATGGTCTGGTTCGGCCTCGGCGAGACCGGCAAGGTGGCGTTCATCTTCATCGCCTGCGTCGCCTTCGTCATCTTCGACGCGACCCAGAGCATCTTCGACGTCGACCAGAAGTATGTCGACACCGCCCACACCCTCGGCGCCACGCGGGCCCAGATCATCACCAAGGTCCTCGTCCCGCTCGCGCTACCGGACATCTTCAACTCGATGCGCCTGCTGTTCGGCCTCGGCTTCGGCTACATCATCCTCGCCGAGGCGATCAGCCTCGAGTCGGGCGGCATCGGCGCGCTGATCTTCATCTCCCAGCGCCGCGGGCTCCACGGCCACATCTACCTCAGCCTGCTGGTGATCACCTTGCTGGCATTCGCCATCGACCGCCTGCTCTACGGCATCGGTCTCTGGCTCTTCCCCTACCGGCACCAGAAGTAGGGCATGGATTGTTCGTTCTGAGACGCGATGACAGGCCAAGACCCAAAGACGGAGAAGAAGCACGAGGGGGTCGCGACTGGTGGCGCGCCAGCGCCCTCCGGCCCCCTCGCCGCCCCCGCGTCCGATGAGCTCCCGTCGCCGAGCGACAGCCTGCTCGACGTCGAAGAGGAGACGGAGATCGATCACTTCGACGGATCGACCTCGACCGACGTCGACGCCTTCGACCAGCAGGACACCAAGGTCGCCTCGGTCAACGGCGACCGCGCGCGGCTGAAGGCCAAGCAGAAGCCGTTCGCACCGAAGTGGTTCAAGCACCCGGAGGAGCGGGCGACGAAGAAGATCGACGCCGCGGTACAGCAGACCCACGACGGCAAGCCGCCGGTGGTGCTCTTCGCCGGCGTCAGCAAGACCTACGCGCTGGGCACCCCCCAGGCGTTCACCGCGATCAACGACGTCAACTTCGTCGTCGAGGACCTGCCAGGCAAGGGTGAGTTCGTCGCGATCCTCGGCCCGAGCGGCTGCGGCAAGTCCACCGTGCTGCGAATGATCGCCGGCCTCGATCCCCAGTTCCCGCCGACCACCGGCCGGATCGAGGTCTTCGGCCACTCGATCGCCGGACCGGGCGCCGACCGGGGGATGGTCTTTCAGTCCTACACCTCGTTCGACCACCGGACGGTGCTGCACAACGTCGCCTTCGGCCTCGAGTGTCGGGGGGTCAAGCGCCGGGAGCGCCTCGAGGAGGCGCGACACTGGATCGACAAGGTCGGGCTGTCGGTCAAGGACGACGCGAACAAGTACCCCCACCAGCTGTCGGGCGGGATGCAGCAGCGCGTCGCCATCGCCCGGACGTTGATCCTCAAGCCGCGGATCATCCTGATGGACGAGCCGTTCGGCGCGCTCGATCCGATCACCCGGCTGCACATGCAGGACCAGCTGATCGCGCTCTGGCGGGAGGTCGAGGCGACGGTCTTCTTCGTCACCCACAGCATCGAGGAGTCGGTCTACCTCGGCGATCGGGTCTACATCTTCTCGGCTTCTCCCGGCACCATCGACCGCGAGATCGAGGTCCCGCCGCCCGACCGGCCCGCGATCGAGATGCAGCGTGACGGCGGATTCCAGCAGGTGGTGTTCGAGATCCGCGAGATTATCGACCGGCTCGAGACCGAGGCTCAGTCGGCCCGGCGAGGCGGGGGCAAGCCCGCGAAGGAAAACCGGTGAAGAAGAAGCTCGGGTTCTTCGACTACGTCAAGAAGGCGTTCGTCCAGCACTGGAACCTGCTCTTCCTCGGCGCGGCGACGGTCGCCGGCGCGATCTCCGGTCACGCCGACGTGGTGCTGCCGCTGGTCGCCGCCAGCGAGCTGGTCTACCTCGCCGGCCTCTCGAGCCAACGCAAGTTCCAGGCCTACGTCGACGCCCAGGCCCACAAGGAGGCCAAGTCGGACGCCACCCGCCGGGTCACCCAGCCGGCGCTGAAGCAGGTCTACGGGGCGCTCGATCCGCGATCGCGGGCCCGCTTCGAGCAGCTCCGGCGACGCTGTCGCGAGCTGCGCCACCTGTCGTCGGGCGTCGCCGCGCCGGTCGATGACGGCCTGAGCTCGGTGGACAGCCTCCAGAGCGAGGGGATCAACAAGCTGCTGTGGGTCTTCATCAAGCTGCTCTACTCCAAGCGCAGCCTCGAGCGCTTCCTCGAGCGCACGGACGACAAGGAGATCCGCGGGACGATCAGTGAGTTCGAGCGACGGATCGCTGACCTCGGTCCGGTGAGCGAGGACACCGCCGAGGAGGCCCGACGCCGCCGATCGATGGTCGACACCCTCGCCAGCGCCAACCTGCGACTGGAGAACCTGGTCAAGGCGCGCGAGAACTACGAGTTCATCGAGCTCGAGATCGACCGCATCGACAACAAGATCACCAGCATCGCCGAGCTGGCGGTCAACCGGCAGGACGCGACGTTCATCACCAGCGAGGTCGACGGCGTCGCTGCCAGCATTGAGCAAACCGAAAAGGCGATGAACGAGCTGCAGTTCCTCTCGGGCCTCGACACCTCCAGCGACGCCCCGCCGCCAGCCTTCCTCGACGAGGAGCTCGAGCTCCAGTAGCGGGATCGCCAGGCAAGCCAGGGCACCTTTCGAGCAATTCGCAGCGGCTGCCCTGATCGACCCTCTCGACATTCCGGCGACTTGGACCCGCGTCGTTGCGGCACCAGCCTTGCTTGGCTCGCCCGCAGGAGGATCCATGCTTCAGACGAAGGCTAGGCTGCTGCTGTTGACCTTGCTGGCGAGCTGCGGCTCCCAGGCGCCCGAGGCGGGCCCACTCGGCGCCGACGCTCGGGGCCCCGGGCCCGACGGACGCCCGCCCGCGATCGGGTCACCCGACGGGGGCTCCCCGGGCGATCTGAGCCCGTATGCCGAGCCAGACACGGCGAGCAGCCAAGCCTGCGCGCCCGGTGCGCGAGGCTGCGTCGACCTCGACCGCGAGCAGCGCTGCGAACCCGCCCCGGAAGGCGGCCGGTGGGTCGAGCAGCTCTGCAGCGCGCACCAATACTGTCTCGATGACGCCATCGGCTGCCAGGCCGCGTGCCTCGACGAGTGTGCCCACGGCCACGGCCGGACCGTCGGCGGCAAGAGCCAGGTCTGTGCTCTCTGGTCACCGTCGAAGCAGGCCTTCGTGCCCGTGGAGGCCAAGCGGATGGCGGGCCGCGCCCGGCTCTACGAGGGCTGGCTGCGGCGCGGGACCTTCCCGGGCGGCCGCGTCAGCAACACGCTGTTCAAGGACGATGCCCTGAGTCAGGTCGAGATCTACTCCGGCCTCGCCGACTCGGCGATCTGGAGCGGCTCCTACCTCGCCTCGGAGGCCCTGCGCTTCGAGGCCACTCGCGCTCCGGGCGCCAGACGCAACGCCGAGGCACTCGTCGAGCGGATGCACGAGCTGTTCCGCGTCACCGGCGCTCCGGGCTACATGGGCCGCTTCGTCGGCAAGGTGGGCGAGGATCCAGCCATCGACAAGACCGAGGACTTCTACCCGCCCAGCCACCGCACGACCCTCGACGGCAAGCCGGCG
>JAUVBO010000838.1 GCA_030591195.1 Pseudomonadota bacterium | reverse complement strand
GGGGTGGACGGCGACGACCTCGTCGTCGGCCGCGAGGATCGCCAGCCCCTCGGTCGACACCCGCAGGTGGGCGACGACGATCGACGGGTAGTCGTGGAGCACCGTCGCCAACCTTCGTCGCCGCAGCATCGATAGCGCCCTGGCCTTGACCGCCGCCACCCGGGCGTTGCGTTCGGCGAGCCAGGCCCGGTGGCGCGATGGGGTGGCAGCTGGCTCGAGCGGTGGGGTTGCCGGCTCGCGGAAGACCACCATCGCCTCGACGTCCGCCACCATCGCCGCCTGGCGTCGTAGCTCGGCGGTCACCTTGTGCCCGTGATCGACGGGGATGTCGCCGCCGCCGTGACAGGCGCAGATCCACACCGAGCTGGTCAGCACGATCGCCGCAGCGCTGGGTGACCGTGGCCTCACGTGCGGGGTTCCATCTCGCTGCAGGCCGCCGTCAGAGGACGTGCCGCCTAACGGCCGAAGTTGATGCTAGACGCGCCCGATCGGTTGCCGGTCGCCGGGGGAGGTCGGCGGACGACGAAGAAGATGCCGATCACCAGCGCGGCCCCGAATCCGGCCCCGAAGCCGGCCCCGAGGCCGCCGTAGATGCCGGCGGTGATCGCGGCTGCGAGGCCGACGCCGCCGAGGACCAGGCCGAGGGCCAGGCTGCCCTTGGTCGGCATTCGCTTGCCTTCACAGCACTGCTTGTACTTGCGTCCGCTGCCGCACGGACAGCGCTCGTTGCGCCCGACCTTGTTGGCCAATCTCTCCCCCCGGTTCGCTGTCTCTACCATTATAGCAGCGGCGTCCACCCTCTGGTGGCGCGGCGGGTGGAGGATTCGCGGTGGTGGCGCTGGGGCGTCGAGGCCGCTACACCTCGAGCGATCAGAACTCTCGCTGGACCGAGAGCAGCATCGAGCTGCGGCCCACCGCGGGGGTGACCGGCAGGCGGTCGAGTAGGCCGAGCGAGCGCCGACGGCGTGGTCGGTCACCCCACGCCCGGCCTTCGAGCAGGTAGAGCGCCACGGCCCCGGCAGCGAAGACCCCGCTGAGGACGTACATCGTGTTGGCCACCGTGACCTGGGTCGGGATCCGTTCGGTCAGATCGTCGAAGCGGCTAGGATCCAGGGTCGTCTGGTACTCGTCGTGGTTCGACAGGGCCGCCACGCCGAAGCCGATGCCGACCGCGCCGGCCACCACCGCCCCGCCCGCGGCGACCCAGGTCCAGATGCGCCTGGGCCGGCGGGGTCGTCCGCGGCGGTGTGGCCTGGCGACCCAGTGCTCGGCGTCGTCGGCTCTCCCGGCACGACGCCTCGAGGGTTTTGGCTCGGGCGGTGTGATCTGCAACCGGGTCGTGCGCTCGGGCGCCACGACCACCTCGCGCGTGAGCAGCACGGCGCCGTCGTCGCCGCGCACCTCCACCTCGTGGCGGCCGATGCCGAGGGCCTTGTGAAGCGGCGCCTCGCCCGCGGGCTTGCCGTCGACCGAGACGGTCGCCCCGGCGTGTCCCTCCGCCGCGTCGACCGCGAGGTAGCCGCGCATCCCTTTGCGCACGGCGTCGAACAGCTTCACGATCGCCGGCTTGTGCCGGTGGCGGTCGAGCTCGAGGGTCGCGTCATGGCGCATCGCCGCGGCGAAGGACGCGCGGGCCCGGGCGGTATCGCCCATCACCGCGTGGTTGACGCCGAGGTAGATCGCGATCGAGCCGACCAGCCGTGGCGACGCGGCGTGCTGCCGGGCCCGTCGGAGCAGCGCGCGGGATCGCCGGAACTGGCCCCGCTCGAAGGCTGCCACGCCTCGCTTGTACAGCGCCTCGGCCGACGCGGCGGAAGCTCCGGTCGGCGCGGCGGTGACCAGCGTCCCGAGCAACACGAGCGTCAGCCTGAAGGTGATCGTCACTCTCTGTCGCTCCCTCACTCGTTTGGCGCCGCTAGCGGAGGGTCATGCGGACGGCGAGCTCCCTGCCCGCGCGCAGGCGTACCCGACGGGTGCGCTTGCCGTAGCCGGCACGAACAACCACGAGGGTGTGGGCGCCGGCGCTGACCTTGATCCGCAGTGGCGTCTGTCCGATCGACCGGCCGTCGAGGTAGGCGTTGGCCCACAGCGGCCGTCCGTCGGCTAGCGTCACTACCTGCAGTATAGCAGTTGCGCGCCTCGGTCGGACGGCAGTCAGCCTGGCCGAGATCGTCAACGACGACCGTCCGGCGGGCAAGGTTCGAGACCAGCGGCGGTGGCCGCGCCGGACCAGGATCAACCTGGCGCGGCGGATCGTGATCGATGCGCGGTCGAGCGGGGTCTGGCCGATGGCCCGACCGTCGAGCAGGATCCGCGCACCCGGGGGACGCGAGGTGACGCTCAGCGGGCGTTGGGCGACCGCCACTGGTCTTGCGTTGTCGAGCTCGGTGGTGGCCGCGTCCACCGCCGGCGGCACCTCAGCCGCGACGCGACCGCCGAGCTCGTCGGGAGCCCCGGCGTCCAGGGGCGAGGCGGCTATCGGGTCGGCGTCGGTGTCAGGGGGGGTGCGGATGGGCGTCACGGGGACGTCCGGGCCTCGGGCGATCAGCACCACGATCGCCACCGCTGCGGTCAGCAGCAGCGTGCCGCCGCCGAGGAGGAGCATCAGCGACTGTCGAGGCCGGGCCGACCGGACCGCCTCTAGCAGCGGATCGTGGTCGACCGCCACCATCGTCGGCGCATCGGCGATGGTGGGAAGACCGGCAGCCATTGCAGGAGCTTGAGGAGCTTCGGGAAGATGATCCTCGCCCGACAGCAGCACTGTGGGCAGCTCCGACAGGCGGTCGCCCGGAGGGCCGGTGACGATCTCGGCGGGAGCTGCCAGGGCCGGCCGCCGCCCGGTTGGCGTGGCGGTGCCAGCGATCTTCGCCACCGGCGCGGTGGCCTCGCCTTCGCCCGCCGAAGCGGTGATCTCGGCTGCCGGGTCCGAGGGCAAGACCTGGGTCGGCGCCGAGGCGGCGGCGGGCGGCGGATCGGGCGGGGCATCCCTGGTGCCAGGCGCCGGAACGGCGGCGGGGGCCTCGGCCACCGGAGCGGTGGTGTCGATC
>JAUVBO010000905.1 GCA_030591195.1 Pseudomonadota bacterium | reverse complement strand
GCGCGGACCACGCCAACCCCGGCGACCGCTATCCGGTGGCCGAGATCGCCGGCCGCGGACGCTACCTCGGCACGATGTTGTTTCTCACCGGCCAGCGCAACCCGGCCGACTGGCTCTCCACGCCGCTGTCGTTCCTCGAGGGCGACCAGCTGGCGCGCATCGACGGCGAGGTGCGGATCGCCGGCACCGGTACCGAGGACTACTGCAACGCCGGCTTCTACTTCGACGACGGCCCCTTCGACCACCCGTTTGCCGCCGCGATCCACGTCGACCAACTCGGAGATCGAGGCACGGTCAGCGCGGTGCGCTGGCACGTGCTGACCGACGCGATCGACTTTGGGCGCTCGTTCGACTTCGAGCTCGAGTACGGAGCTTCCCGCCCCGACCACGTCGATCGCTACGCCTCGGTGGCCTACTTCTACCTAGACCGCCCCTAGTCCATCGGGCAGCGGCTCGCGGGCGGCGAGCCACTCGGTGGGGATACCCTCGACGCCGGTGCGCAGGGCGGCGATGCCGCCGACGATGGCGCAGGTGGTGTCGCGGTCGCCCAGACCGGCCACGGTGAGCCACATCGCGTCGGCGAAGCTGTCGCGGTGACAGCCCAGCTGCCCGCCCGCCCAGCGCTCGACGCACCAGAGGCAAAACGGCACCGTGTCCTGGGCGGTGATGTCGCGCCCGCTGCCGAGGGCCGTGGCTGCCTGCTCGACGGTGGTCCCGGCGTCGAGGCCGCGGGCCTGCTCGATCCCGTCGCGCACCAGACCAGCCGCCGTCCGCTCGGCCACCCGGGCCAGCAACTCGCCGCCGAGGTCGAAGCCCGGATCGGTGGCGAGCGCCGCGGCCAGCGCCACGGCGACGGCGCCCGCCTGGCCCTCGGCGTGGGCGTGGGTCGGCAACGCCGACCGCCGGGCCTGCTCGATTACGCGATCGAGCGCCGCCGCGCCGAGGTAGGCACCCACCGGCGCCACCCGCATCGCCGCGCCGTTGCCGTAGGAGCCGCTGCCGTCGAAGAGGTCGGCGGCGGCCATCACCGCCGGTACGCCGCGGGCGAGGTGAGGCAGCAGGTCGTGCATCGCCCGGCCGTAGCCACGCATCGGATCGCGCAGGTAGCGCTCGCCAAAGACGCGGCCGAGGCCATTGGCATCGATCTCGCCATCGCGGACCAGCGCCTCCACCACGGCGATCGCCATCTCGGTGTCGTCGGTGTAGCCCCACGGCGGCGCGGGCACCGCCCGCTGCTCGATCAGCTTCACCGCCAGGTGCGGGTGGGTGAAGAAGCGTTCGCCGAAGGCGTCGCCCACCGAGAGCCCAGTGAGCGAGAGCTGGGCACGGTGGCTCGCCCGGCTGGTGTCGGCATCGATGTCATTCATCCTCTGGCTCCTTGGCGCAGCAGACAGCTGCTCAGCAGACGGGGGGGCGCCGGTCGGCCCACGGTCGCGCGCGCTCGAGCTGCCCCGCGAGCGCGAAGAGCCGCCGCTCGTCGCCGAAGGGGGCGATGAACTGCACGCCGATCGGCAGGCCCCCGTCGTTCCAGTGGAGCGGCACCGACATCGCCGGGAACCCCGAGGTGTTGGCGATCGGTGTGAAGCTCGCGTAGGAAAAGAGCTGCTGCCGAAGCTCGTCGAGGGGCGCGTCGGCGTCGAGGGCCCCGAGCCGCCAGGGCGGCTCTCCGAGCACCGGGGTCAGCAGCAGGTCGTAGCGCTGCTGCAGGAAGTCGCCGAGGGCGTAGCCCGCCCGGTGCATCTCGTTCCAGGCAAGCCAGAGGTCAGCTGGCGTGAGGGAGGCCTCGATCCGGGCCAGCCGCTCGGTGAAGCGCTCGAAGGGCCGGCCGAGGCGGCGGTTGCCCACTCGGGCCAGGACCTCGAACACCGGCCGCTCGCCCAGGAGCCTCATCGCCAGGCGCGGCAGGCGCTCCTGCTTCATCCGGCGGACCACCGCCTTGTAGAGGTAGCCGGGGATCGTCGCCCAGAGCAGCATGAACGCCTCGTTGAAGGCGGTGCCGTCGATCTCCGGCGCCGCCTCCTCTACCTGGTGGCCAAGCTCCTCGCAGAGACGCGCCGCCGCCTCTGTCGCCGCGACGCAGTCGGGATCGGCCCGTCGACCGGTAAAGTCGCTGGCGGTCCAGGCGATCCGCAGGGCCGGCGGGTCGCTCGCCGCTGCCTCGATGAAGGGACCCTCGGGTGGCGGAGCCCAGTACCGTGCCCCTGGCAGCGGCCCGTGGGTCGCATCGAGCAAGGCGGCGCTGTCGCGCACCGTGCGTGACAGACAGTGCTCGACGGCGATGCCCTCGGGCTCGTCGAGGTACGAACGGGGGTTGCGCCCGCGGCTCGGCTTGAGGCCGAAGACCCCGCAACAGGACGCGGGGATGCGGATCGATCCGCCGCCGTCACTGCCGTGAGCCAGCGGCACCAGCCGAGCCGCCACCGCCGCGCCCGCGCCGCCCGACGATCCCCCTGGGGAATGCTCGAGGCTCCACGGGTTGTGCGTCGGTCCGTGGAGCACCGACTCGGTCAGCGGCAACAGGCCGAGCTCGCTGGTGTTGGTCCGCCCGAGCACCACCAGCCCCGCGGCCTCGATCCGCCGCGTCACCTCGTGGCTCTCGGGCGCCACGTAGCGCGACATCACCGCCGAGCCGTAGGTCGACCGCGTGCCTGCGAGGGCGATCATGTCCTTGAGCAGCATCGGCACGCCGCCGAATGGCCCCGGGGGAGGGCCGCCGCTGACCCGCGCGCGCGCGTGGTCGTAGAGCCGCTCGACCACGGCGTTGAGCCGGGGGTCGACCTGCTCGATCCGCGCCATCGCCGCCTCGAGCACCTCGGCGGCGCTGACGTCACCACGAGCGATC
>JAUVBO010000110.1 GCA_030591195.1 Pseudomonadota bacterium | reverse complement strand
GTCGGGGTAACGGCGAGCGTGGCGGCGATCGGCTACGTGCTGCTCTGCCCGTATCCTGTCGAGGCCCTCGAGCCTGACCGCAGCGGTCCGCTGCAGGTGCTCGACCGCCGCGGGGTCCTGCTGCGGACGATCCCGGCCAAGATCGGCCCGAGTGGCGAGGGGGCGCGGCCGGGACGGCGAGCCTGGGTAGCCCTCGACCAGGTCTCATCCCACGCGGTGCTGACCCTGCTCGCCTCGGAGGATCAGCGGTTCTTCGACCACCAGGGCGTCGACCCGCTGGGCATCCTGCGCGCCGTCTGGCTCAACCTGCGCTCGGCGCGCCTGGCCTACGGCGGCTCGACGATCACGATGCAGCTGATGAAGCTGATTCTCTCGCCGGGCCGACCACGCACGCTGGTCAACAAGGTCCGCGAGTCGCTCCACGCCCTGCGCCTCGAGCGCGCCCTCGGCAAGCACGCGATCCTCGAGCAGTACGTCAACCGGGTCTACTTCGGCCACGGCGCCTACGGCGTCGAGGCCGCGGCGCGGACCTACTTCGGCAAGCCGGCAGCGAGCCTCAGCGTCGGCGAGGCTACCCTGCTGTCGGTGCTCCCGCGGGGCCCGAGCTTCTACGACCCGATCCGCTGCCTGCCGCGGGCCCTGCGCCGGCGCGACCACCTCTTCGCGCTGCTGGTGAAGCAGGGGCGGATGACCGCCGCCGAGGTCCGACGGGCCAGGGCCCAGCAGGTGAGGCCGACGGTGCACCGCGAGCCGTTCCTCGCGCCCCACTTCGTCGACTGGGTCGTAGCCACCTTGCCCGCCGCCGAGCGCCGTCGCGGCGGCCGGCTGCGGACGACCCTCGACCACGAGCTCCAGCGCGTGCTCGCCCAGCAGGTGCGCCAGCACGTCGAGGAGCGCCGCCGCCAGGGCATCCGCCAGGCGGGGCTGGTGGTGCTCGACGCAGCCACCTCGGAGGTGCTGGCGATGGTCGGATCGAGCGACTACCGCGCCCATCAGGTCAACATCGTCACCCGCCGGCGCCACCCGGGCTCAGCGCTCAAGCCGTTCGTCTATGCCGCGGCGATCGAGACCCTCGGCCACGGCCCGGGCACGGTGGTCCACGACGTGCGTGACCAGCGCGGCTCGGCCTACCAGCCGCCGCGGGTGACCCAGCGGGAGCACGGCCCGGTGCGCTACCGCGAGGCGCTGGCCGGCTCCTACAACCTCGCGGCGGTGCACGTGCTCGAGCGGGTCGGCGTCTCGCGGGTGCTGACCCGGCTGCGCCGGGCCGGGGTCGGCGCGCTCGAGGGCGGGGCGAGGGCCTACGGGCTCCGCCTGGCCCTCGGCTCGACCAAGGTCCGGCTGCTCGATCTGGCTGCCGGCTACGGCTTGTTCGTCCGCGACGGCCGGGTCCGGGCGGCCCGGGGCGTGCTCGCCCTCGAGCGAGCGGCTGCCGGCGGTGTCGAGCGCTGGCGGCCACCAGCCCCCCGGGAGCGTCGGGTCTTCTCGCCCCGGACCAGCTGGCTAGTGATGGACATGCTCGCCGACCCCGAGGCCCGTCGGCCGACGTTCGGTCAGGAGCTGCCGGTGGACCTGCCCTATCCGATCGCGGTCAAGACCGGTACGGCCCGCGGCTTCGCCGACACGGTGGCGGTGGCGGCGACCCGCGAGCTGATCGTCGCCGCCTGGGCCGGCAACTTCGACGGTCGGCCGACCCACGGCGTCCAGGCGATGCGCGGCGCCGCCCCGCTGGTGCGCGCCGCCCTGCTCGTCGCCTCGGGCGGCCGACGGCTGACCCTGCCGGAGAGGCCCCCGGGCATCGAGCGCGTGACGCTCTGTCCGCTGTCGGGCAGGCTAGCCGGCCCCGACTGCCCCCACCGGACCCACGAGCACGTCGCCGCGGGCCACGCGCCCACCGAGCGCTGCGACTGGCATCGGCGTGATCAGCGAGGTCGGCTGCAGGTGCGCTACCCCGCCGAGATCGACCGCTGGGCCGAGCGCCAACGCACCCGCGGCGGCAGGCAGCCCATCTGACTCGATCCAGTCGTGGTACGATCTGAGCATGGGGTGGCGGATCCAGGCAGCGCTGGTCCCGATCGGGATCGCCTTGGGCGTGGGCACGGTGGCCGCGAGCCCGTGCAAGTCGAACCTTCTGATCGTACTCGATCGCTCGTGCTCGATGAGCAAGCCACCCGACGACAACGACAGCGCTCGCAAGTGGGACCTCGCCGTCGCTGCGATCGCCAAGCTCACCGGTGACTTCAAGGGCAAGGTCCGCTTCGGGCTGACCCTCTTCCCGGACGAGGAGGGTGACAGGTGCACCCAGGAGAAGATCCCGATCCCGGTCGGTGACGACAACGAGCAGCCGATCAACGACCTGCTGTCCAAGACCGACATCGAGGGCCCCTGCGTGACCAACATCGACACCGCGATGCAGCAGGCGGCCACCGACCCCGCCCTCGACGATACGGATCGCCGCAGCTTCGTGCTGCTGATCTCCGACGGTGCCCAGAGCAAAACCTGCGGCGGCGTCGAGCAGGACCCGGTGACGGTCAAGGTGCTCGAGGAGCTGTATCACAAGCGCTGGGTGGCGACCTACGTGGTCGGCTTCGGCGGCGCGGTGCGCAAGGCCTCGCTCGACGCCTTCGCCGAGGCGGGCGGCGTGCCGCTCGCTGGCGAGACGGCCTACTACCAGGCCGACGACGCCAAGGCACTCGACGACGCCCTGGCCGCTATCGGCGACGTGGTCGGCTCGATCGAGTTCGGCTGCCCCGGCCAGCCCTGCCCCGACGGACGCTGTCGTGAGCCGGGCCAGATCTGCAGCGCCAACGGTTTCTGCGTCACGCCCACACCCGACGGCGGATCGACGCTGCTCGACGCCGGCACCCTCGACGGGCGCATCGCGGCCGGCGATGGCGGCGGAGGGGTCGACGTCACCTCCGGAGGCTGCAGCTGCCGCGCGGCCCGGGGGCGATCCACCGCACCTTGGTGGTCATTGTTGCTGGCGGTGTGGCTGTTGCGCCGCCGCGGCTGGCAGATCAGTACAAGCAGCCCTTGAGCGGGTCGACGTTACAGACCGAGCAGTCGCCGTAGTTGTTGGTGAGCCAGCGGAAGTCGCCGTTTGTCAGCTTGCAGACCTGCACCGCTTCCTTGGCGTTGGGCCCGTATGGTCCACAGCGCCAGGTGCCCCACTCGAGCACGTTGCAGACCAACTGAGGATCAGTGCCCGCCGGCACGGCACCTTGCTGGCAGACGCTGCCCAGCGCCTCGTCGTTGTCCGCCGCGTACCGGATCATCACCGCGATGGTCCCGGTGATGTTCGGGTTCTTGATCTTGGCATCACCGCTCTGGACGATGTTGTAGAGGTGATCTCCGATCTCGCCGCGGTAGCGGATGGTGGTCCCCTTGAGCGCCAGGCTCTGAAACGGCCTGAAGGTCGACGAGATGTGGGTCTGGAGCGCTCCCGAGCTATCCACCGCAGCGAGCAGCTTGAACGGCTTGCTGACGAAGACCTTGCCCGTGCCAGCCTTCATCCGGTCGGTCGGGTTGGTGGCGTCGACGGCCAGGTCGGTGACGAAGCGCACCTCGAAGATCTTGAAGAAGTCGTGGTGCTTGTCCAGCTGCTCGTTGGGCACCGCCGAGAGGGTCACGATGCCGTCGACGCAGTCCGGGCAGCGAGCGAGCGCCAGCTTGGTCCACTCGTGATCGGCCCAGCTGACGAAGGCGGAGGCCATGATCGAGTGGCCGTAGCGCGTGAGGGTGGCGGGGATGTAGTCCCGCGGGTTGAACTTGGCGTAGGCATCGGAGCTGTCGGTCAGCCCGAGGGACGAAAAGAGCGTCAGGTTGGACAGGGTCGTCTGGTTGTGGTGCTCGGGGACGAAGTCCACCGCGTCGCGCAGCGCATCGATGCTGGTCAACGCCGAGGCGGGCACCGGCCCGAAGCGCACCGTGTTGATCACCGCCAGCAGCGACGGATCGTCGGTCCAGCCCATGTCGGCGTCGGTCTGGGGCCGGCCGCGCTGGTCGAAGAAGCTCTCGTACTTTGCCACCGCGCTGGCGCCCGACAGCAGCGGCGTGGGGCAGCTGAAGGGCAGGCCGGCCGTGTTGATCGGGGGCGCCGAGTCCGGCGGCAACGAGCCGCTGTCGGGCGGCAAGGGGCCGCTGTCGGGCGCAGGCTGGCCGCCGTCCGCGTAGCTCGAGGTGCCGTCGACGTTCACGGGCGGCGACCCGCCGTCGGTCGAGGCCGGCGGTCCGTCGGACGCCACCGATCCATCGTGGAGCGAGATCCACGGTCCGTCGGTCCGGCCAGCCAGCGGATCAGCGAGCCCGCCGCTCAGCTCCGCGGAGCATCCGACAGGACCGAGCGCGACGACGACGACGATGGCGAGGAGCGAGCGCGGCAGGGTCATGACTGCGTTGCCTCCGTGAGCGATGGCCCCCCTGGTCCTAGGCGCCAGAGTTGGCACATTTCTCTGCAACTGGCGTACCGAGCGCGACTGCCCACAACAGGGAGCAGTGCCACTGGCCTCGATCGACCCCGCAAGTATTTGATCTCAGGTCGGCTCAGAGCTGCGCTGGCCGAAACCCGCGAGCCCGGCTACCCCAGGCCTTGATGGATCTCGGGGCTGGAGCCACCGTGGTCGATCAACCCGCCGCAGCTCAGACCATACGCCGAGGTGATCGGCTGGCCCGCGGGAATGGAGGAGCGGAGAATCGGCATCGGCCCGGTATTCTTCCGCCAGCGCCGGGTGGTCCGGATCCGGCGCCGAGACCGAGGCGACAAGGGGAGGCTCAGGGCTAGGGGCGGACTGGTCTTGCTACCAAACAGCCGTAGGAACAAGCCGCGTACTACCTGCATCGGCTCCACTGCTTCCTTGCTCTCGCCGATACGACTTGCGCCCCAAGAAAGGGCCTTTACCCAGATAAAGGACCCGCTCTGAGGAATCCTCGGCGGGCGCAAGTGGGCGGCGTTCGTGGGAGCATACCCTCGACGATGTGTCTTTTCAATCCCTTGGCCGCCCGATCCCGATCGGTTGATCTTGCTCGCCGGCAGCTGGCCGGCCCCCCCGTCATAGAAGGCACAGCTGCCCCGATCGTGGGTAGCTCAACACCTCATCCTGGGGCACCACGCTGAGCTCGGGCCGCAGCCGCAGCCGCCGGAGCTCGGCGCTGATCACCCGCCGCGCGATCAGCGGATCGTTGTTCGTCTGCGACAGGTGCAACAGGAAGAGGTGCCGCAGTCGTGGGGTCGCGACCCGCCCGAGCAACGAGGCGGCGGCTTCGTTCGAGAGGTGGCCACGGGACGAGCGGATCCGCCGCTTGAGGATCCGCGGGTACGGTCCGTCGCGCAGCATCCGCGGGTCGTGGTTCGCCTCGAGCGCCAGCAGCTCGCACCCCGAGAGGGCAGCCACCGTCTCGGAGGATGCCTGGCCAAGGTCGGTGGCGAAGCCGAGCCGCGTCTGGTCGGGAAACCGCATCGTGTAGCCAACCGGCCGACGGGCGTCGTGGCTGGTGGCGAATGGCACCACCGAGAGCGGTCCGACGGTGATCGGATCGCCCGGCCGCACCGCGACCAGCCGGCAGCCGTTGCGGCGCTTGCGGGGAGGCAGCGCCGCGGCGGTGGGTGCGGTCAGGTAGACCGACAAGCCCTTGCAGCCCGACAGCAGCGGCAACCCCGCCCGGTGGTCCCGGTGCTCGTGGGTCAGCAACAGGGCGTCGATCGACGTCGGATCGACGCCGACCAGTGACAGCCGCCGCGATAGCTCCGGAGGCGCGAAGCCGCAGTCGAGCAACACCCGGGTGCCGCGCCACTCGATCAACGTCGCGTTGCCCGCCGAACCCGAACCGAGGAAGTGGATCTGCAGCATCTCGGATAGCAGCGCGCCGTCAGTCGCGCCGATCAAGCGGTCCGCGTCGGCGCCGGCCGAGGTCGAGCCCAGCCGGTCGCTGTTCGTCAGTCATCGCGCCTCGGCTGCAGCAGGTGGCCGATCAACGCCTGGTTGACCGCCTCGGGCTGCTCCTGGTGGACGTTGTGCCCGGCGTCGCCGACGGCAAGGTAGCGCGCGCGCGGGATCTGCTCGGCCAGCGCCGGCCGCGGCTTGACCCAGGTGTCGTGCTCGCCCCAGAGCAGCAGCAGCGGCGCCTCGAGGTGCCCCAGCCGCTCGCACAGCGCGTCGAGCTCGACCGAGAAAAACTCGCGGCTCAGCCGCGCCAGGTCGGCCCAGTACCCGGCCCGCGCCGCGACGGCGGCGTACTCGTCGACCAACGAGGCGGCGATCCGCGAGGGGTCGTGGTAGACGTCCCGCAGAGCGCGGGCGAAGACCAGCCGGCCCCCGAGCGCGGCCAGGCGGTGGACCCCCCGCCGGGCGAGCATCAGCGGCCGCCGCGGGCGGCGCCAGACCGGAGCGATGGCTGCTGCTCGATCCACCCGCTCGGGCCGCGTCAGGCAGAGGTGCAGCACGATCGCGCCGCCCATCGAGTGACCGACGAGGTGCGCGCGCTCGAGCCCCAGGCCGTCGAGCAGGGCGATCACCGCCGCGGCCTGATTGCCCAGCGACATCTCCCGCGAGGGGGGCGGCGCGGTCGAGCGCCCGAGCCCCGGCAGGTCGACCAGCACGGGACGTAGACCAGCCGACAGCAGCGGACCGAGGTTTCGCTGCCAGCTGTAGCTCGAGTCGGCGTACCCGTGGATCAGCACCACCGGTGGACCGTCGCCCCCGGGGTCGATGTAGTGCAGCGAGCCAGCACCACACGACGCCGCGCCTGCCGTCACCAGGTTTCTCCGGTGCGGCGCCACCCGAGCGTGCCAGCCCGCGTCGCCCCGGCGACCATCGCCCGGGCCACGATCGCGCCGTCCGGCGCTGCTGCCCCTTGTGAAGACCACGACCAGGACGCTAGCGTGTCAGTGAAGCTGGAGCAACGATCCGATGACGAGCATCCGACGAACACCGAAGCTGCTATCGACCGCGGTGGCGCTCGGGGGCTGCGCCCTCGCCGGCTGCTGCGCTCCATCTGCCGCCTACCCGCCACGGGTCCTGCGACACACCGCGGCGCGGCTGCCGCTGCTCGACGCCCCCGAGAGCGATCGTCCGCTGAGGATCGAGCTCTTCCTGCCGCTGGACAAGATCATCGATCGCCCCTTCGCCGGGCCGACCCTGGCGCGGTTGCGGCTGCCGCGCCGCCGACTGACGACCTACGTCGAATACAAGCCAATCGGGCACTTCTCACGGCTGCTCTGCAGCTACCCCAAGGCCGCTCTGACCCTGCCCGGCCGCCAGGGGCCGGCGCGGCGGGTGTTCCTCATCTCCCACTGCAACGACCACGACCTGACCCGCGGGCACCTGCCCGACGAGCGCCACCTGCGCCGCCACGCCCTCGCCTACCGGATGCTCGCTGCGCTTGGGCTGCCCTCGCT
>JAUVBO010000095.1 GCA_030591195.1 Pseudomonadota bacterium | reverse complement strand
TGCAGGAGAGGGTCTCGGCGCCGCTGGTGCCGAGGGCGTAGACCATCGCTCGCGCCACCCCGCGCACCACCCACTGCATCGCGCCGAGGTGGTAGAGCACGGTGATCAGCGCCGAGAAGAAGATCACCGTCGGCAGCACCGAGAACGCCACCGACTTGAGCGCTGGGCTCATCTGGCCGATGAAGACCTTGGTCGACATCTGCCCCGGCGCGCTCTGGTAGGTCACCTCGTGGGGTACCGTCGACTGGAAGAGAAAATCGATCCCGTGGTCGGCGAAGCCGAGCAGGGCGCGGACGCCGCTGTCGACCTTGTCGAAGAAGAACTGGCCGACCACCGGGTTGAGCACGATCATCGCGAAGGCCACTTGCAGCGCCACGGCCCAGCCGACGGTCCGCCAGCGGATCTTCTTGCGGTTATTCGACAGCAGGTAGCAGAGCCCGAGGATCACCAGGTAGCCGAGCACGCCGATGAAGCGCCCGGCTCCGCGCGGCTCGTCGCTCGCTCCGCGGCGGCTCTCAACCAGCGTCGCGGCCCTGTTAGGGGTCGGTGGCGCGGCCTTGCCGGTGGCCACGCTCGGCGCGCTGGCGGCCGGCGCACTGGCGGCCGGCGCGCCGTCGTCGGCGGTGGCCACCCGCGAGAAGGCGGCGACCAGCAGCACCAGCGCCGAGGGCAGCGCGAAGAGCAGCACCAGGCGCCGGACGCGGATGCCGCCGTCGCTCTGTCGGCACGTCTTGGGCATCGTTGACCTCGTCAGCGCACGGTCTCGTAGATCAGCCCGGGCAGGGCTGGCGTCTCGTCCGCCCAGCGGAGGGCGGCGCGGAAGATCCCCTCGGCGCGTTCGACCTGGGTCGCGTCGTTGTGGTGCAGCGTCGCCAGCAGGTCACCGGGAGCGACGGAGTCGCCGAGGCGCACCGACATCGTCAGGCCCACGGCGTGGTCGATCTGGCTGTCGATCCGCTCGCGGCCGGCGCCGAGCACCATCGCCGCGATGCCGATCTGCTCGTTCTGGATCGCGCCGAGCACCCCGGCGCGCTCGGCGGTGATCGGCCGCGAGTGCTGGGCCCGCGGCAGGTGCGTCGCGGGGTCGTCGATCGTCCGCGGGTCGCCGCCCTGGAGCTCGACGCAGCGCCGCAGCCGCTCGAGGCCGCTGCCGTCGGTGCGTGCCTTGCCGAGTCGCTCGAGTGCCTCCTCGCGGCTGGTCGCCGCCTCGCCGAGCAGCAGCATCTCGGCGCCGAGCGCGAGGGTCAGCTCGACCAGGTCTTCGGGCCCGTCGCCCTGCAGCACCTCGATCGCCTCGAGGGTCTCGAGGGCGTTGCCGACCTGGCGGCCGAGCGGCTGGTTCATGTCGGTGATCAGCGCCGCCATCCGCTTGCCGGCCCGCTTGCCGATGCCACAGAGGGTCCGGGCGAGCTCCCGGGCGCGCTCGATCTCTTTCATGAAGGCGCCGCTGCCGACCTTGACGTCGAGCACCAGCGCGTCGATCCCTTCGGCGAGCTTCTTGCTCATGATGCTCGACGAGATCAGCGGGATCGACTCCACCGTCCCGGTGACGTCGCGCAGGGCGTAGAGCTTGCGGTCCGCCGGCGCGAGGGTGGCCGTCTGGCCGATCAGCGACAGGCCGCAGTCGGCGACCGCGGCGGTGAAGCGCTCGACGCTGATGTCGGTGGAGAAGCCGGGGATCGCCTCGAGCTTGTCGAGGGTGCCGCCGGTGTGGCCGAGGCCGCGGCCGGAGATCATCGGCACCGGCACGCCGCAAGCAGCGACCAGCGGCGCGAGGCAGATCGACACCTTGTCGCCGACTCCGCCGGTGGAGTGCTTGTCGACCTTCAAGCCTGGCACCGCCGAGAGGTCGACGGTGTCACCCGACTCGACCATCGCTCGGGTCCAGGCTGATAGCTCGGCCTCGGTCAGCCCTTGCCAGTAGACCGCCATCAGCAGCGCGGCCAGCTGATAATCGGGCAGGC
Organism: Pseudomonadota bacterium; assembly: GCA_030591195.1. The sequence continues at coordinate 5,863 of JAUVBO010000095.1, read as the reverse complement.
TGCCGTCGGTGACGCCGGCGATGACCTGCTCGATCTGCTCGTCGGTCAGCTCGCCGCCATCGCGCTTGGCGCGGATCAGGTCCTGCATCCTCATCACGGCATCAACCTCCTCAGGGGCACTAGGCGACCGTGCCGGTCAGGGCGCCGTAGAAGCTGACGCCGTGGTCGTTGGGCGGCTCGACGTCGAGGGCCTCGGCGATAGTGGCCGCGACGTCGAAGAACCCGTCACGGGTGCCGAGGGCTCGGCCGGCTGCCTGCCGGGGTCCGTAGGCGAGCAGCGGCACGTGCTCGCGGGTGTGGTCGCTACCGCCGTGGGTTGGGTCGTTGCCGTGATCGGCGCTGATCAGCAGCAGGTCGTCGGGGCCGACCAGCTCGGTGAGGCGGGGCAGGAAGCTGTCGAACTCGACCAGCGCCTCGGCGAAGCCCTCAGGGTTGCGCCGGTGACCGTAGAGCGAGTCGAAGTCGATCAGGTTGACGAACAGCAGCCCGCGGTCCATCCCAGAAAAACGGTTGGCGGTCTTGTTCAGCCCGTCTGCGTTGCCCTCGCTGTGGATCGACTCGGTCAGGCCCTGGCCGCTGTAGATGTCGCTGATCTTGCCCACGCCGACCACTGGCAGCCCGGCGTCCTTGACCGCGTCGAGCACCGTCGGGCCGGTGGGCGGCATGCTGAAGTCGTGGCGGTTGTAGGTTCGCTGAAACGCTCCGGCCTCACCGACGAACGGCCGCGCGATCACCCGGCCGATGCGCAACGGATCACCTAGCTCTCGCGCCACCTTGCAGGCGGCGTAGAGCTCCGACAGCGGAGCTTCCTCCTCGTGGGCCGCGATCTGGAAGACGCTGTCGGCGCTGGTGTAGACGATCCACTTGCCGGTCGCGAGGTGCTCGGGTCCGAGCTCCTCGATGATCTCGGTGCCCGAGGCAGCCTTGTTGCCGAGCACTCCCCGGCCGGTGCGCTTGGCGAAGCGCGCCAGCAGCTCGTCGGAGAAGCCGTCGGGGAAGACGGCGAATGGCTCGGAGATCTGCAGCCCCGCGAGCTCCCAGTGCCCGGTGGTGGTGTCCTTGCCGACCGAGCGCTCTTGCATCCGGCCGAAGGCCCCGGTGGGCCGCTCGGCCGGCGCGACGCCGGCGATCTCGGTCAGGTTGCCGAGGCCGAGGGCCCGCAGGTTCGGCAGGCTCAGGCCGTCCACCGCCGCGGCCGTGTGGCCGAGGGTGTCGGCGCCCGCGTCGCCGTAGGTCGCCGCGTCGGGGTCACCGCCGCAGCCGCAGCTATCGAGCACGATCAACAGAACTCGTTCGCTCAAGCTCAAACTCCCGTGCCGCGTGACGCCCGCGCGGTCAGGTGGGCATCGCCGCTGGTGCCGGTGAAGACCGCGGTACGCGGGTACCGCTCAGTACCCGCCGGAGGCCTGCCCACCGGTGACGATCGCGACGCCGGCGCTGGCGCCGATGCGGGTCGCGCCAGCGGCGACCATCTGCTGGACGTCCTGCTTGGTGTGGATCCCGCCAGAGGCCTTGACCCCCATCTCTCGGCCGACCACCCGGCGCATCAGCGCGATGTCCTCGGCGGTGGCGCCGCCCTTGCCGAAGCCGGTGGAGGTCTTGACGAAGTGGGCCCCGGCGAGCTTGGAGAGGGTGCAGCCGGCGACCTTGTGCTCGGCGGCGAGCATCCCCGTCTCGAGGATCACCTTGACCTTCGCCGGGTGGGCCGCGTGGACCACCTTCTTGATGTCGTCGTAGACCAGCGAATAGTCGCCGTCCTTCAACGCGCCGATGTTGACCACCATGTCGATCTCCGAGGCGCCGGCGCGCACCGCCTCGCGGGCCTCGTAGGCCTTGGCGTTGGGCGCCATCGCCCCGAGCGGGAAGCCGACCACCGCGCAGACCCTGACCGACGAGCCCTCGAGCAACGCCCTGCAGCGGGCGACGTGGCCGGTGTTGACGCAGACGGTGGCGAAGCGGTGCCTGCGCGCCTCCTGGCAGAGCTGAGCCAGCTGCTCGGACGAGGCCTCGGGCTTGAGCAGCGTGTGGTCGATCAGGCCGGCGATGTCGTCGGCGACGCCGGCGATCCCCGGAGCGGCGGAGATCCGGCTCGCGCCGTTGGCCTTGATCTCGCGGACCTGCTCGGGCTGCTCGACGGCGCAGTGGCCGCACGAGGCGCAGTTGTCGGTGCAAGATGGCTCGGGGGGCTGCGCCCCATCGAGCTGGGCCCGGATGCGGGCGGCGACGATATCGGCGATCCTGTCGAGCTCTTCGTCCATCAGAGGCCTGCGTACGGAGGTTGTGCGGCGCCGCGCCGTGCGATTTCCACAGTGAGAATCGAGAGGTTAGCCAGCGACGCGGTTTCCGTCAATCTTGCACGCGGCGCCGTCACCCGAGGAGCCACAGGGCCAGGCTGCCGACGAAGGCGAGCAGCGAGGCAATGGTCAGCCAGAAGACCAGCCGGGGGCCGCGACGGCGAGGGGGCGGGTCGTCGAGGCGCTCGCGTAGCAGCTCCGCGGCCTCGGCGGCGGCCTCGGCGTCGCCGGTGGCCCACGGAGGCGAGGCCGGTCGGCAGCCCGCGGGGGGCGCGGGTAGCACCGGGGCCGCGGTGACCTTGCCCCGGGACACGGCGCGCAGGGTGGAGATCACGTCGTCGTAGCTCGGCCGGTCGCTCCGGCGCTTCGCCATCATCAGCGCCACCAGGGCGGCCATCTCGCGCGGCACCCCGGCGTGGTCGTGCAGCGTCGGGATATCGGCCGTGACGTGACGACCGATGACCTCCATGTAGTTGACCTTCTCGCCGTGCTCGCGATAGGGCGGCTTGCCGCTGACCAGGTGATAGAGCGTGCAGCCGAGGCCGTAGACGTCGGCCCGGGCGTCCACCGGGTCGCCGCGAGCCTGCTCGGGTGACATGTAGTCGGGCGTCCCGAGGGTCGTGCCCTGCATCGTCAGCCGTAGCGAGGCGCTGGTGTGGATCGTGCGACGCAGGGCCTTGGCCAGGCCGAAGTCGGTGACCTTGACCACCTGGCGATCGGTGAGGAAGAGGTTAGCTGGCTTGATGTCGCGGTGGACCACGTCCGCCGCGGCGGCCTCGGCCAGGCCGCGCGCTGCGCCGAGCCCGATCGCCGCGGCGGTCCGGGGAGCGATCTGCCCCTGCTCGTCGAGCAGCGCCTGGGTGTCGTCGCCCTGGAGGTACTCCATGACGAAGAACGGGCGCCCCTGGTACTCGTCGATGTCGAAGATCTGCACCACGTTCGGGTGGCTGACCTGGGCCACCGCCCGCGCCTCGCGACGGAAGCGCGCCCGCAGGTCGTCCCGCTCGAAGTGCTCGCGGTGCAGCAGCTTGAGCGCCACCTCGCGCTTGAGCGACGCGTCGGTGGCGAGGTAGACCTCGCCCATGGCGCCGGTGCCGAGGTGGCGGACCACCGTGTAGCGGCCGAAGGTCTGCTGGGGCGGGATCGTCATCCGCTTCTCACGCGGGCCCGACCAGGTCTCGGCGTTGCGCTGCGCCCGCTCGCCGTCGCCGCCGCCGTCGCAGGTGGCGCCACCGAGAAACGCTGCCGGCTTGTCGCCCATCCTCCCCCGTCCCGCTGCTGCTAGGCGCTCGGCTGGGCCTGCGAGAGGCTCTCGAAGCGGGTGTAGCGACCGAGGAACACGAGCTTGAAGTTGCCCGTCGGACCGTTGCGCTGCTTGCCGATGATGATCTCGGCGGTGTTCTCCTCGCGGTCCTTGTCGCTGCGGTGGATGAAGGCGATCACGTCGGCGTCCTGCTCGAGGGCGCCCGACTCGCGCAGGTCCGACAGCTGGGGGCGCCCCTCCTTGCGGTCCTCCACCGCCCGGCGCAGCTGGGACAGGGCGAGCACTGGCAGGCGGATCTCCTTGGCCAGCGACTTGAGGCCGCGGCTGATCTCGGCGACCTCTTGCTCGCGGTTGTCCTTGCGGCCGTGGCCCCGGGCCAGCTGCAGGTAGTCGACGATGATCAGGCCCATCTGGTCCGGGTCGGTGAAGATCGACTTGTCCGCGCGGAAGCGCCGCGCCTTGGCCCGTATCTCGAGCACCGAGGGCGCCGCGCTGTCGTCGATCCAGATCGGCGCCTCGCTGATCCGGCTCGCCGCGCTGGTCAGGCGGTTCCAGTCGTTCGGATCGAGGAAGCCCGAGCGAAGCTTCTGCGAGTCGACCCGCGCCTCGGAGCAGAGGATGCGCTCGATCAGCGACTCCTTGCTCATCTCGAGCGAGAACATCAGCACCGGGATGTTCTTACCCACCGCGGCGTTCTGGGCGATGTTGAGGCACAGGGCGGTCTTGCCGACGCTCGGGCGGGCAGCGAGGATCAGCAGGTCGGAGCGCTGGAAGCCGCCGGTCAGGTCGTCGAAATCGGCGAAGCCGGTGGGGACGCCAGTGATCTCCTCCTTGCGCTCGTACCGTCGCTCGATCGCGTTGAACGCGCCGACCAGCAGGTCCTTGGCGTGGATGTAGCTCGAGCGCGAGGTGCGCTGGGAGAGCTCGAAGAAACGTTGCTCGGAGCCATCGATGAAGGCATCGACGTCGGCCGGATCGTCGAACGCCTCCTGGGTGATCTCCGACGAGGTCTGGATCAGGCGTCGCAAGGTCGCCTTCTGCCGGACGATCCGGGCGTGGAAGGCGATATTCTCCGCGGTCGGTACCCGAGTTAGCAGAGCGGCCAAGGCCGCCGTGCCCCCGACCTTGCCCAGCTGGTCGTCGCTGCGCAGCTGCTCCTCGAGGGTGATCACGTCGATCGGCTTGCCGAGCTGCTCGAGGGCGACGATCGAGTTGAAGATCGCCTCGTGGGCGGGATAGTAGAAGTCCTCGCCGACGACCAGCTCGAGCACCTGATTGAGCGCCTCGCGCGGGTTGAGCAGGATCCCGCCGAGGACCGAGGACTCAGCTTCGCGGTTCTGGGGGAGGGTCAGCCCGGCCACGGCACGCCTCGTTGCTCCACCAGTGAGGTGACGAATGGGCTTAGGGGTCTAGGCGTTGAGCGATCCGCCACCGCTCACTCGTCGGCGACGACCCACACCTTGAGCTCGACGTCCAGATCGCGAGCGACGCGGACCTTCACCTGGTGCACGCCGAGGGTCTTGATCGGCTCGTCGAATCTGATCGCCTTGCGCTTGATCTCGAAGCCCTTCTCCTTGAGGACCTCCGCGACCTCGCGGTTGGTCACCGACCCGAAGAGCTTCTCCTCCTCGCCGACCTGCTTGGAGATGCTCAGCGATAGCTTCTCGAGCTGGCCCTTGAGCACCTCGCCATTGCGCCGCAGTTTCTGCTCGCGCTGCTCGATCACCCGCTTCTCGTGGTCCAGCCGCCGCACGCTGCGGGGTGTGGCGATGACTGCCAGGCCTCGAGGGATCAGGTAGTTGCGGCCGAAGCCGCCCTTGACCGTGACGACCTCGCCCACGCGGCCGAGGTGCTTCACATCTTCACGAAGAATGATTTGCATCGTAATCCCTCCCCCGTTACTTGCCGGTGACGGTGAAGGGCATCAACGCGACCATCCGAGCGCGCTTGATCGCCAGGGCGACCTTGCGCTGGTGCTTGGCGTTGTTGCCACTGATGCGCCGTGGGATCAGCTTGCCCCGCTCGGTGATGAAGTACTTCAGCACCTGGGGGTTCTTGTAGTCGATCACCAGCGTCGGATCGGCCGCGAAGCGGTCGATCTTGCGGCGGCCGAAGGTGCGGCGGCGCTGACGCGGCGGCGGGGCCGGGCGGACTTGCTTCTCTCTGCCGTCTGGGCTCATCACTCGCCCTCCTTCTTTTCGGTCTCGGGCGCCTCGGCGGCGTCGGTCGCAGGCGCGTCGGCCTTCGTGTCAGTGTCGGCCTTGGCGGGCGCGTCGGCCTTCGTGTCAGTGTCGGCCTTGGCGGG
>JAUVBO010000904.1 GCA_030591195.1 Pseudomonadota bacterium | reverse complement strand
TTCGGCCCAAGGCGGTATCGCGAGCGAGCGCGTCGGCTCGTCGTCGGCTCCCGATCGTCGTCATTGGCGCCTCCTCGGGGGAGGACGCCCCGGGATGGAGGAGCCAGGGGCATGCCAGCGGACGCGCGCGATCGTCCCCGGACTTGCTCGCTCTGTGACGAGACCTGCCGAGCACGTGCTGCCGAGCACGTGCTCGGTTGCCGCCGGAGATTGCCCGGTGGGGCGCCAGGGTTCGTCGGATACCGCTTGGCTACTCGGGCAGGCCGAAGGCCTCGAGCAAGGACTGGGCAGCGAGCGATGGGGTGGTGCTGCCGTCGCGCACGGCGGCCTCAAGGCCCGCGAGGCGGCGCTTGACCGCGGGGTGCTCGCGCAGGGCCCCGAGCAGCTGGTCCTCGACCAGCGACCACATCCAGTCGAGCTGCTGGTCGGCCCGGCGGCGCTGCAGGGCGCCCTGCTCGGTCAGCAGCTCGCGGTGCTCGACGATCCGCTGCCAGAGCTCGTCGAGGCCGAGGTTCTCCACCCCGCTGCAGGTGACCACTGGCGGCTGCCAGGCCGGGTCCTTCGGCCGCAGGTAGCGCAACGCCGCGGCGTAGTCCTGTCGCGCGATCTCGGCCCGCCCGAGGTTGTCGCCGTCGGCCTTGTTGATCGCGATCATGTCGGCGAGCTCGATCAGCCCGCGCTTGATCCCCTGGAGCTCGTCGCCGGCCCCAGCAAGGACCAGCACCAGGAAGAAATCGACCATCCCGGCGACCACGGTCTCGCCCTGACCGACCCCGACGGTCTCGACCAGCACCACGTCGAACCCCGCGGCCTCGCAGACGAGGATCGTCTCGCGGGTCTTGCGGGCCACGCCGCCGAGGGTTCCGCCGGACGGCGAGGGGCGGATGAAGGCCCGCGCGTCCTTGGCCAGCTCGACCATCCGCGTCTTGTCGCCGAGGATGCTCCCGCCCGAGAGGCTGCTGCTCGGGTCCACGGCGAGCACCGCCACGCGCTGGCCGCCGGCTACCAGGTTGCGCCCGAGACGCTCGATGAAGGTGCTCTTTCCCACCCCGGGCACGCCGGTGATCCCGACCCGGTGAGCCCGGCCGGCGGCGGGGGTCAGGGCGATCAGCAGCTGCTGGGCGCGCGCCCGGTCGTCGGGCTGCTGGCTCTCGACCAGCGTGATCGCCCGGCCGAGGTAGGCCCGGTCTCCCGCCGCAAGGGCCCGAACGTACGCCTCGACCGCGATCTCACGCGGCTTGGGTGCGCGCGGGCTCACGCGGTCGCCTCCAGCCGGTCGAGCAGCGCCTCGGCCGCGTCGGTGATCACGGTGCCCGGTCCAAAGATCGCCGCCGCTCCGGCCTGGCTCAACGCCTCGTAGTCCTGCGGCGGGATCACCCCGCCGACGACGATCAGGATGTCCGAGCGACCCAGGGACCTCAGCGCCGTGCGCAGGGCTGGCACCAGCGTCAGGTGGCCGGCGGCGAGGGAGCTGACGCCGACGACGTGGACGTCGTTCTCCACCGCCTGCTTTGCCGCCTCCTCGGGCGTCGAGAACAGTGGTCCGATGTCGACGTCGAAGCCGAGGTCGGCGAAGGCGGTAGCGATCACCTTCTGGCCCCGGTCGTGGCCATCCTGGCCGAGCTTCGAGACCAACAGGCGAGGCCTCCGCCCCTCGCGTGCGGCGAAGGCGTTGGCCCGCTCTCGCACCCGCTCGATCTGTCCGCCGTCGCCGATCTCCCCGCTGTAGACCCCGGAGATGCTGCGGATCGTCGCCTGGTGGCGGCCGAAGACCTGCTCCAGCGCGTCGCTGATCTCGCCCACGGTGGCCCTGGCCCGGGCCGCGGCGATCGACAGCTCGAGCAGGTTGTCCTCGCCGTGGTCGGCCGCGTGGGTCAGCGCGGCGAGCCGCCGGCTGACCTCGTCCGCGTCGCGCGTGGCGCGCAGTCGCTCGAGGCGGGAGATCTGGGCCTGGCGCACGGCGCGGTTGTCGACCTGGAGGATCTGCAGCTGCTCCTCTTGCTCGAGGCGCAGCTTGTTGACGCCGACGATCGTCTGGCGGCCGGCGTCGATCCGCGCCTGGGTCCTCGCCGCGGCCTCCTCGATGCGCATCTTCGGCAGCCCGCTCTCGATCGCCTTGGCCATCCCGCCGAGCGTCTCGATCTCCTCGATGTGGGCCCAGGCGCGGTCAGCGAGCTCGCGGGTCAGCCGCTCGACGTAGTAGCTGCCGCCCCAGGGGTCGATCACCCGGCAGCTGCCGGTCTCCTGCTGGATGAAGATCTGGGTGTTGCGGGCGATCCGTGCCGAGAAGTCGGTGGGCAGGGCCAGCGCCTCGTCGAGGGAGTTGGTGTGCAGTGACTGGGTGTGGCCGTGGGCCGCGGCGAGGGCCTCGATGCAGGTCCGGGCGACGTTGTTGAACGGGTCCTGGGCGGTGAGGCTCCAGCCCGAGGTTTGGCAATGGGTCCGCAGCGCCATCGACTTCGGGTTCTCCGGCGAGAACTGCTCGATCAGCCGCGCCCAGAGGCCGCGGCCCGCGCGCAGCTTGGCGACCTCCATGAAGTAGTTGGTACCGATCCCCCAGAAGAACGAGATCCGCGGGGCGAAGTGGTCGATCGACAGCCCGGCGGCGATCCCGCTGCGGACGTACTCGAGGCCGTCGGCGAGGGTGTAGGCCAGCTCGAGGTCGGCCGTCGCGCCGGCCTCCTGCAGGTGGTAGCCCGAGACGCTGATGCTGTTGAACCGCGGCATCTCGCTGGCGGTGAAGGCGAAGATGTCGGAGATGATCCGCATCGAGGGTGCTGGCGGGTAGATGTAGGTGTTGCGGACCATGAACTCCTTGAGGACGTCGTTCTGGATCGTTCCCG
>JAUVBO010000132.1 GCA_030591195.1 Pseudomonadota bacterium | reverse complement strand
TCGCCAGCCCGCCTGCCGGCTGCCTCCCTCGCGGTCCTCGCCCTGCTGCTCGGGGCGCGCCAGACCCACGCGGGAGGACGGCAGCCGCCAGCGAGGGCCTCCGGTCTGCGCACCGCCGTGGTCCTCGACGACTCGAAGAGCATGCTGACCGCTGACCCGCGCCGGCTGAGCGTCACCGCGGCGATGATCGCGGTTCAGCTGGCCAACGCCGGCGACCGGGTGGCCCTGGTGCCGCTCAACGCCCGGGGCACCGCGCTGCTTCCCGGTCGCTCCCAGCGGCGGCTGCTAGGGCCCCTGCGCCGCTTCGCCCGTGGCGGAAACCAGACGATCTACGACGCCCCGCTGCGCCGTGCGGTCGGGCTGCTCGCCGGTCAGCGCGGACAGCGGTTGATCCTCTTTCTCACCGACGGCAACCCGTCTGCCGGCAAGCGCGGAAACAGCAAGCAGGTGCTCGCCGACCAGCAGACCCACCTCCGCCGCCTGATAGCCGCTCCGCCCGGGCCACGGATCTACGCCGTGCTGCTGGGCTCGGAGGTGCGCCAGCCGTGGCGCGGCCTGCTCCAGCAGCTCGCGCGGCGCAGCGGAGGCCGGGCCTTCGAGGCCGCCAGCGCCGACACCCTGGTCGAGGTCTTCGCCGAGATCTACGCCAGCCAGCTCGGCTCGAAGGTCGTGGTGCTCGACCTCGACGATGGCACCCACACGCTAGCCACCGTCGACGACTACGTCCGCCAGGCCAACGTGGTCGTCATCTCGCGCGCCGGTTCGTTCTCGGTCAGCTACCCCGCACACTCAAAGAGACCGGCCGCCGTCCTCGACAGCGGCCTCGATCGTGGCCAGGGGCGGGCCGCCGCGCCGGTCTACCACTACGTCGACAAGCTACGCCCCGCCGCCCAGGCCCCCCTGCGGCTGACGCTCCAGGCCAAGGCGGGGGGCGCTGGCCGCTACCGAGCGCTGCTGATCTGGGACTACGATCTCGCGCTCCACCTCGACCCGCCCCGGCGGGACGACGCCGGAGGCTATCCGCTGCGCGCGCGGCTGACCCAGAGCTCCGCAGCGCCGGTCGACCGCCAGCCGTTTCTGCGGGGGGTGCGGGTCACCGCCCGGGTCTGCCCGGTGAACGCCAAGGCTAGCTGCGACGAGAAGCTGACGCTGAAGCTCGCCTGCGCCGGCGCGGGCGACTGCCGCTTCAACGGGGTGTTCAAGCCGCCCGCGCCCGGACGCTACCGGATCGACGCGGTGGCCCGCCGCCAGCGGGGCGGCAAGACGGTGCTCGAGATGCCGAGCCGCCAGCGCTACACGCTGGACGTGCCGGGCGGCGGCAAGCTCGCTTGCGGCAGCAGCCAGCTGAGCCTCACCGTCGACCAGAACCAGCCGAAGCCCTGGCGTCGCTGCCAGGAGCTGGCGCTCTCACTCGGCGGCCTGCCCCGGGGAACGGCCGCGCAGGTGCGCCTCGACGCCGGCCGCCTCGCCTTGCCCGACGGAGTCGGGCTGACCGCCGAAGGAGCCAAGGGCGGCGTGTTTCTGGTCACCGCTGGGGCGCCCCAGCGGGTCAAGGTCTGCTTGACGGCCTCGCGGCTGGTGGACCGACCGGGCGCCCGGGTCAGCGGCAAGCTGGCGCTCGAGGCCGTCGATCAGCGCTGGTTCGCCCCGGGGGGGACGCGGGCCGAGGTGCCGACCCGGATCGAGCTCACCGCGCGCAGCTGGTGGAACCGCTACCAGCGGCTGCTGCTCTACCTCGGCGTCGGCCTGCTGCTGCTGCTGCTGCTGATCTGGCTCGTCCGCGGCTTCCTCTCGCCCCACGCCTTCCCCCCGTCCCTACGGGTCAACTGGGGGCAGAGCCTCGATCGCCTCGACCGCAACGAGATGCCCGTCTCCGAGCTACCCCAGGCCAACCGCGGCTTCTACCGCAACGCCCAGCTGTGGGTCGGCGGTGGTCGCTGCTTCGTCGACAGCGGCTGGCCGGCCTACGCCCGCTTCGAGGCCACCGGCCGGCGCAGCATCAGCCTCTTTGACGAGCAGGGTGCCGAGGTGGTGCGGATCAACAAGTTCGATCCCGACCAGCGCGAGCCGGTGAGCTCGGGCGCGCTGATCAGCCTCGGCGACGCCTACCTGATCAACGACCTCTACGTGCGACTGAAGCTCTAGCTAGATCCTGAACCAGGTCCGCAGCGGCTGGGCGAGGGCGCCCGCGGGCGTCACCGAGGTATCGAGCAGCCGAACCCGCAGCGAGATCGTCTGCCCGTCGCCCCAGGGCCACCAGGCGCCCACCAGCCAGGACTCGTCGCCGCCGTCGGAGAGGAACAGGTGCTGGCCCGGGCGTAGCCCGCCGTTCGCCGCGGCGATCTCGGTCGCCACCGCGTCGCCTCCGACCGAGTCGGCCGTGTGGTGGCTCTCGAAGGCCCCCTCGAGCAGCTTCAGCAGGCTATCTGCGGATGGCTTGGCGTGCGTGGCGAGGGCCGCGCCCATGTAGTCGTCCCAGGCCCACTGCAGCACGCCCTCCGAGCCACTGAGGATTTGGTTGCAGGTATTGGCCAGCTGGGGGAAGTCGCGATCGTTTGTCACCCCTCGAGAATGCGCCGTGAGCCATCGACCGTCAATCCCCTGCGCCGGTGAGGGTTGATCAACGCTGCCCACCCAAAACCGCGCGCTGGGCGTGTGATCGGTGGCTGCAGTAGCCATGGTTGGGCTGGGGTGCCGGGGCACCACAATCGTAGTCATCAAAGATCACACTGACTTACACTGCCATGCGTTTGGTATGGTCCCTGCTTTCATCCCCTTGGTTGCCACTGAACAACGGAGATCAGCCGATGCCCCGCGCTTGCCTGCTGTCGTTGCTGTTCGCGCTGTTTTTTGTCCTGCCCCAGGGTTGCGGACCCCTGGACGCGGACCCGACGTCCCTGGGACTCGGCGGCAAGGCCGACGCTGAGCTTCCCACGGCCGCCGAAGTGCTCGCGGCCCACGCCAACCTCGAGCTGGTGGTCGACTCGCCCCACCGGCGGATCGACCGGGTGCTGTTCCTCGCCGGGACCGAGAGCATCATGCCGATGCAGGCCCAGCTGATGAAGCTGCTGCCGGCCGAGTACTTCGTCGTCCCCTCCCAGGAGGACGGCGTGACGCCAGCCAAGTACCAGGCGGCCATCGCAGCGGCGGGGGCCGAGGGACGAACCGTTCATATTCACGAAAACTTCCACCGTCGGCTGACCGACTGGACCCAAGACCGGCTGTTCCGGTTCATCGATCGCCGGGACGGCCGGTCGGTGGTGCTGCCGACCCGGTCGGACACGGTGATAATGAACGAGAACGCGGGCTTCGAGCTCGGCGTGCCGCTGCAGCTCGAGGCGCTGCACCCGAGCCGGTTTGCCCCCCTCGATGACGAGCGGTTCTACGAGCGGGTGGTGGTGGCCTCCAACGACGGCAGCGTCCATCAGGACAACGCGACCTACAGCGAGCACTGGTACCGGGGTCGGATCTGGAACCTGCAATACGGCGAAGGCGGTGACCGCTTCGTCACCGAGCGGTTCCTCTTCGTCGGCCAGAGCACCTACGACAAGATGCTCCGCCAGGTGCGGGTTCGGGTGAACCTCGAGGGCATGACCGCGGAGGGGTTCCTCGCGGCGCTCTTCAACAAGACGATCATCCCGGTGGACGCCGCGACCCAGTACGAGCGCTACAGCCCCCACATCGACATCTACCTCACCGCCCTCGACCGGGGCGTCGATGGACGACCGACTGTGGTCCTTGGCTCGCCGCTGTCGATGCTGCGCGACGTGTTCGAGGTCGACGACGTCGAGCAGCTGCCCGAGTGGGTCGACGCGGGCTGGAGCTGGGCCAAGCGCGTGGCAGCCTTCGAGCGGGTGCGCGACCAGCTCGCCGGCCTCGGCTTCGAGATCGTCGAGGTCCCGATGCTGTTCATCGACCTCAGCACCGCCAGCGAGTCCCGCAAGCGCACCCTGACCTTCAACAACGGCCTGCTGGCCGAGCTCGACGGCACGCCGAGCTTCCTCGCGCCGGACTACGCCTTCCCCGATCGACCCGAGATCGCCGCCGCGGTGACCAAGGCGGCGAGCATCGTCAAGCAGCGCTTTGGCGAGCTTGGCATCGACGTCAAGCTCGTGCCGGGCGGCGAGGGCTCGATGCACAACCAGGGCGAGCTGCGCTGCACCACCGGCGTCATCGGCCAGTCCGCGGGCCCCTGGGCTTCCTGACCGCCGACGCTTCGGCGCGGCCGACGCGCTATACTCGAAGACATGAGGATGCTGGCCACCCTGGTCCTGTCAGGGCTCCCCTTGTTGGCGTGTAGCAGCCCGACCGAGCGCGGCACGCACCGGGCTGCGATCATCAATGGGGAGGAGACCACCGACTACCCCTCGGTGATCAAGATCCAGCGGCCGGTGGGAATCTGCACCGCGACGCTGATCGGCCTGCAGACCCTGCTGACCGCCGCTCACTGCGTGCCACCGGGTGAAACCCAGCAGGTACTGATCGACGGCAAGAGCTGGCCGGTCGAGCACACCGTGGCCAACGCGGCCTTCAACATGGGGCTCTTCTACGACGTCGGGGTGATCCGCCTCGCCTCGCCGCCGCCGCTGTCACCGGTGGTGCTGGCCACCAAGCCGCCGGCGGTAGGCCAGTCGGTGACCCTCGTCGGCTATGGCTCGAGCGGCAGCGGCATCGGCACCAAGCTGGCGGGCGTGAACAAGGTCTCCCAGCTGACCAACGCCCTGGTGGTGATCGCCGGCTCTGCAGACGGCGCGGCCAACACCTGCCTCGGCGACTCGGGCGGCCCGGTGTTCGCCACCATCGACGGCGAGGAGGTCCAGGTCGGCATCCACTCGACGATGATCGGCCCCTGCGGCCAGCAGTCCAACGCGACCCGGATCGATGCCTACCTCGACTGGATCGCCGAGGCCGCCGACGGTGACCTGACCATCGCCGACCCGCCCTCGGCCGACTCCGGGCACGTCGAGCACGATGCGGCGCTGCCGGTCGACGCAGCGCCACCGGTCGACGCGCCGCCGCCGGTCGACGCGCCGCCGCCGCCGGTCGACGCGCAGCCGCCGCCCGAGCCTGAAGCCACCTCGTCCGGCTGCGGGATCGGCAGCAGAGGGAGCTCGGCTCCGTGGGCGCTGACGCTGTTGCTGTGGCTGTTGCCGCTGCTCGGGCGCCGCCGACGTTAGGAGCGTGCTCTCAGCGGAGCTTGGAGAGGATGCTGCGGATGTCGGCCCGGGCCTCGGCGGCCGCCGCCGCGGTCGGCGCGTACTTCTTGGTCTCGGTCCAGGTGGTCCCCGAGCACCAGCTCTTGCTGCCGTCGACGCACTCGTTGTAGACCCGATCGTACTGGCGGGCGACGCCCACCGCGCTCGCGCGCAGCAGCCACGCCGCGCGGACGAACTCGGTCGACTCGACGATCTTGCGCTCGTCCTCGCTGCCGGCCGCGTAGCCCGCCTCGCGCGCGGTTCGCCGCAGCACCCCGGCGACGTCGAGGCTCGGCAAGCAGGTGGCGGCCGTCGCCTCGTAAGCGGCGATGTACTCGGCGATCGGCTTGTTGAAGTAGTTGCTCGGGCTCCCCGGCGGTCGCGGCGCCTGGATCGCAGCGATCCCGACCTGCCACGCCTCCTCCTTGCAGACCCCCAGCAGATCGTCGGTCAGCATCACCCGGGGCCGGTCGCAGAGGGAAAAGGCGATCGGGTTCGGCGTGCCGAGCACCCCCTCCTTCAGCGACCACCAGGCCACCGTCGAGCCGCGCTCGAGGGCGTCGGCGCGGGTGCCGTAGTGATTGGCCAGCGGGCCGATGACCCGGCCGGCGATGTAGCGTAGTGACTTCTCCTCCGGGTCGGTCAGGTCGTTGCCGTTGACCGTCATCGCCACCGGCCGGGCCAGCGCGGCGCCGTTGTTGACCGTCGCCAGCTCGGGACAGCCGTCGCCCTCGGCCGCGAGCGCGAAGGCGTCAGCGGCCTCGTCGAAGCTCGCGGTGTAGATGCAGCAGCCGGCGACGAAGCGCTGGCTGTCGCCCAGGGCCGACGCGTAGGGCACCCCGAGCGGCCCCGCCACGCCGGCGTGGTCGGGATCGGCGAGCTGCTCGTGGAGGGTGAAGAAGCTCCGCCCGCCGCTGGCGTCGGCCACGTCGGCCACGCGCCAGCTCGACCCGTCGAGGTAGCCGTAGAGCACGCCGTGGACGAAGGGCGCGGCGAAGATCTTGCCGCCCACGACCCCCGGCCCAGCGACCTCGGCCACCTGGGGATCCTCGGCGAACGACCGACAACCCTCGTGGCTGAGCTTGCCCGGACACCAGTAGCGGTCGTGGCCGCCGACCGTCGGACGTCCGAGGCGATCGCGCAGGGTCGTGTCCGGTCCCGCGTTGGCCGACGAGCAGCTCGCGGTGGGATCGCAGCCATAGTAAGCGTTGCGGATCGCGCGCGCCGCCAGCTCGAGGGTCTCGTCGGCCAGCTCGTCGGGCGAGACCACCGGCGAGTCGCACGGCGGCAGCTGGCTGCTGTCGCCGCCCGACACCAGCGCGTCGCCGCCGACAACACCACCGTCTGCGGCCACCGCGCCGTCGCCGGCGACCAGCGCATCGGCCTGGGCCGGCGAGACCGTCCCCCCGCAGCCCGCGGCGAGCCAGAGCGTCAGCAGACCGAGCGATCCTAACCGGGCCGAGCTAGGGCCGATCACCCACGTCATCTGTCGCGACGCCGTCGTCGCCAGCTCTGGACCAACCAGAGGCCGAGGATCCAGGCTAGCGGGCCAAGACCTCGACCGCCGCCCAGGGAACAGCCGCCCTCCTCCGGTGCGGGCTGCTCAGCGGCGGCGTCCTGGCCCGTGGCTGGCCCGGCCTCGACGCCACCATCGGACGAGACAGGCGGCCCGACGCCCTGATCCGGCAGGGCGGTGCCCGCGTCGGCTGATGGCACCCCGGCGTCGGGCGCGGGGGGTGTTG
>JAUVBO010000626.1 GCA_030591195.1 Pseudomonadota bacterium | reverse complement strand
GACGTCAGCGTCGGCTTCTCTCAGGACGCCTCGGAGCAGATCAGCGACATGCTCTCGAAGCTGACCAGCAACGCCTGGATCGGCCTGATCATCGTCGTCGTGCTGCTGCTGGTGGTGCTCGGGATGCGCAACGCGGTGCTCGCCGCCCTCGGCATCCCGATCAGCTTCCTCGCCTGTTTCATCTTCATGCTCCACGCCGGCGAGTCGTTCAACGGCAACTCGCTGTTCGGGCTGGTGCTGGTGCTCGGCATCATCGTCGACGACGCGATCATGGTCGTCGAGAACTGCTACCGCCACCTGCAGATGGGCAAGAGCTGGCGCCAGGCGGCGATCGATGGCACCGACGAGGTCTTCAGCCCGATCGTCGCCGCCACCGCCACCACCATCGCCGCCTTTCTGCCGCTGATCCTGCTGCCCGGGATCATGGGCAAGTTCATGCGCATCATCCCGATCACCGTCAGCCTCGCGCTGCTGGCCTCGCTGGTCGAGGCGTTCTTGATCCTGCCCTCGCACTTCGCCGACTGGCCCGGGCGACGGAGACAGAGCCATGCGGACCAGCCCTGGCTCGAGCGCTTGCGGGCCGGCTACGGCCGGGCGCTGCGCTACGTCGTCACCCGCCGCAAGCGCTTCGTGCTGCTGACGGTGTTCCTGCTGGTGCCGGCGGCCGGAGGGCTGGTGCCGCTGGTCGGCGTCGACCTCTTCGCCGGCGAGGAGATCAACACCTTCCAGGTCCGGGTGACGATGCCCACCGGCACCAGCCTCGACGCCACGGCCAAGACGCTGCGCGAGATCGAGGCCGCGGCGACCGCGCTACCCCGCAAGGAGGTCCGCGCGGTCCACGGCACCGCCGGGCTGACAATCACCGACTCAGAGTGGATCTTCCGCCCCGACATGGCCCAGATCTGGCTCGATCTGTCGATGTCCTACGCCCGCGAGCGATCGAGCGACGAGATCATGGCTGACCTGCGGGCGCGGCTGTCGCAGGTCGTCGGGCCGACGAGCATCGAGTTCGCCAAGCTCAACACCGGCCCGCCGATGGGCAAGCCGGTGGAGGTCAAGCTCAAGGGCAAGTACCTCGACCAGCTCGAGCAGGCCGCCGAGGAGCTGAAGGCCTTCCTCCACGGAGTCGACGGCGTCACCGACATCGGCGACGACTTCCGCGAGGGGACCAAGGAGGTGCGGGTCAAGGTCGACCAGGACAAGGCGGCGCTCTACGGGCTGAGCGTGGCCCAGATCGGCCTCGCCCTGCGGTCGGCGATCGACGGCGTCAAGGCCGGCAAGATCTACGATGGCGACGAGGAGATCGAGATCGTCGTCCGCGCCGACAAGCAGCAGCTCGGCCGGGTGGAGGAGCTGTTGCGGCTGCCGCTGGTGCTGCCGAGCGGCAAGGCGATCACCGTCGGCGACGTCGCGAGCTACCGCACTGCGGCGAGCTACGCCGACATCCGGCGCTACAAGCACCAGCGCGCGATCACCGTCTTCGCCAGCCTCGACAAGCTCAAGCTGACCACCGCGGCGGTCAACGCAAAGATGGCGCCGGAGCTCGATCGACTGCGCGGCAAGTACGACGGGTTGACCGTCGACTTCTCGGGCGAGATGCAGGAGTTCAAGGAGTCGTTCCGCGAGCTGGGCAAGCTGTTCCTCTTCGGCGTGCTGCTGATCTACGTCATCCTCGGGGCCCAGTTCCGCTCCTACGTCCAGCCGGTGGTGATCCTCTTCACCGTGCCCTTCGCCTTCGTCGGCGCGATGGTCGGCCTGCTGATCTCGGGCAACTCGTTCTCGATCACGACGCTGTTCGGCATGGTCGCCCTGGCCGGCGTGGCGGTCAACGACGCGATCGTGCTGATCAGCTTCATCAACGGCGCCAAGGCACGGGGCATCGACCCGGTTGACGCGGTGGTCGAGGGGGCCAAGCTGCGCCTGCGCCCGATCATCCTCACCTCGCTGACGACCATCGCCGGGCTGCTGCCGATGGCGATGGGGATGGGCGGGATGTCGCTGACCTGGGGACCGCTGGCCAACACCATCGTCTGGGGCCTCGCCGTCGGGACCTTCCTGACGCTGTTCATGATCCCCGCGGTCTACCTGGTCCTCGTCCACGACATCGCCGGCGGCCTCCGCCGCCGCCTCAACATCAGCGAAGCCACCGAGGCGCGCGGCGAGGACGAGCAAGGGCCAGACCAGCCATAGCTCGGATAACCGGATCGTGCGTGCTATGATCCGGCAGGAGGGCACAGGGGGATCTGGGGAATGGGATCTGGCGCGCCAAACCACACCGCAACACCCAAGACCTTTTTCGCCGGCGCGAGCCGGGCAAGCCGAGCCACGCTCGATCGCCAGATCGCGCTCGTCGGCGACCATCCGCTGACCGAGGCGCTGCTGCTAGCCCTGCGCGGCGTGGTGCTGGTGCTCAATCACGAGCGTCAGATCGTCGCCTTGAACCACCAGGTGCTGGTCGATCTCGGCTTCACCGATCCCACACGGATGCTCGGCCTGCGAGCTGGCGAGGCCCTCGGCTGCGTCCACGCGTCCACGGCAGCGGGCGGCTGCGGCACCACCCGGGCCTGCGCCGACTGCGGCGCGGTGCTCGCGACCCTCGCCAGCACCGTCAACGGCGAGGCGGTGGAGCGCGAGTGCCTGATGACCCGCTCGATCGATGGCGAGGAGCAGCCTCACGAGTTTCGCGCCCGGGCCACGCCAGTCCGTCTCGGCGAGCAGCGCTTCACCCTCCTGTCGCTCCAGGACATCAGCGCGGAGAAGCGCTGCCAGCAGCTCGACAAGGTGCTGCTCCACGACCTGCTCAACCTGCTCGGCGGCTTGCAGGGCTCCTGCGAGCACCTCTCGGAGGTCATCGCCGGGGCCGAGGCGACCGAGGCCCTCGGCGAGCTGCAGCAGGTCACTGACCGGCTAGTCGGCACGGCTAAGACCCACCGGCTGCTCGGCGCCGCCGAGGCCGGCATGCTCGCGCCGATGGCCGAGCAGACCACCGTCTCCGAGCTGCTGACCGAGCTCGACGGGGGCTTCTCCCACCACCCGCTGGTCGAGGAGCGAACCCTGCGGGTCGAACCACCGCTCGACGCCGACGAGGCGCTGGCCACCGACCGGGACCTGCTGCTGCGGGTGCTGACCAACATGGTCAAGAACGCGCTCGAGGCGACGCCGGCGGGCGGCACGGTGAAGGTCTGGTGGCGCCGCGACGACTTCCCCCCGCGAGGGTCGCTGTTGGTGTGGAACCCGGGCGAGGTCGAGCCGCGGGTGGCTCGCCGGATCTTCAGCCGCTACTTCACCACCAAGGGCGGGGTCGGCCGGGGCCTCGGCACCTACAGCATGAGACTGATCGGTGAGCGCGTGCTCGGTGGCGAGGTTCGCTTCAGCAGCTCGGCCAGCGGCACCACCTTCCGCATCACCCTACCCCTTCACACCACCGCCAGCTGACAGTCCGTTGATCTATTGCGGACCGAGCGAGGTGCGGAGCGATAGATCAACGGGCTTGTATGTTCGCTTCTGGGTTATGTGTGGTGAGGAGCCGGCGATCAGGCGCTAGCGCGGGCGAGCTCCTCGCGAAGCACCTTGTCCACCGCCGCGAGCAGCTGGGCCCGAGCCACCGGCTTGGTCAGCACCCCATCCATCCCGCTGCCCAGGCACGCCCGGCGGGCCTCGGAGGTGATATGAGCGGTGACCGCGATGATCCGCGTCCGTGGGGGCTCCTCCGCCTGCCG
>JAUVBO010000969.1 GCA_030591195.1 Pseudomonadota bacterium | reverse complement strand
GATATCGTCATCCGCCTGCTCGACAAGACCGCGGTGCTGCTCGACCTCTCGGAGATCGGGCTCAACCCGGAGCACCTGACGCAGCTGGCCGAGTTGATTCGCCGGCCCCACGGGATCCTCCTCGTCACCGGGCCCACCGGCAGCGGCAAGACCACCACGCTCTACTCGGCGCTGTCGGAGATCAACGAGCCGGACAAGAAGATCCTCACCATCGAGGACCCGATCGAGTATCAGATCGCCGGCATCAGCCAGACCCAGGTCAACGACAAGATCGACCTGACCTTCGCCAACGGGCTGCGTTCCTTCCTCCGTCGCGATCCCGACGTGATCATGGTCGGCGAGATCCGCGACCCCCAGACGGCGGAGATCGCGATCCAGGCGTCGCTCACCGGTCACCTGGTGCTCTCGACGATCCATACCAACGATGCCGCTGGCGCGGTGACTCGCCTGGTGGAGATGAACGTCGAGCCGTTCCTCGTCGCTTCGTCGGTGCTGGCGATCGCCGCCCAGCGGCTGGTGCGCAAGGTCTGCCCCGAGTGCAAGGTCCTGCGGCGGCCCACCGAGGGTGAGCTGCTCGGCTTCTGCATGACCCTCGAGCAGTTCGAGGAGGCGGGCGGCAAGGACTACGGCTTCCACGACGACAAGCGCCCGGCACCGCCTCCGGGGCTGGTCCACCAGGCCAAGGGGTGTGGGAGCTGCCTCAACACCGGCTACGCCGGCCGGATCGGTATCTACGAGGTGATGCCGATGAGTGACACGATCCGCGCGATGGTGCTCAAGGACACCGACTCGAGCACGATCAAGAAGACCGCCGTGGCGGAGGGGATGCTGACTCTGCGGATGGACGGTATCCGCAAGGTCCTCTCGGGCTGGACGACCATCGAGGAGGTGATGCGGGTGACCCAAGAGGACGTGATCTGAGCGAGCTGAGGAGCTGACCCGAGCGATCGATGCCCGGCTACACCTACAGAGCCCTCGACGGGCGCGGCAAGCAGGTCAGCGGCCTGCGCGAGGCGGAGAGCCCGCGGGCGCTGCGGGGATTGCTGCGCCTCGAGGGGGTCTTCGTCACCGAGGTCCACGAGGCGCACCAGAAGGTTAGCCACGGCAAGGGGCTCGGCCGCGAGGTCGACCTCAGCGCCGTCTTCGACCGGGTCAAGCCCCAGGATATCGCGATGCTGACCCGGCAGATGTCGACCCTGCTCAAGGCCGGCATCCCGCTGGCCGAGGCGCTCGCCGCGCTGATCGAGCAGTCCGAGTCGGTCAAGCTGCGCAACGCCCTGTCGGACATCCGGACCAAGGTCAACGAGGGCACGTCGCTGGCCGACGCCCTGTCGAACCACCCCAAGCTCTTCCCCGATCTCTACGTCAACATGGTCCGGGCTGGTGAAATAGCGGGCAACCTCGAGACCGTGATGAAGCGGCTGGCCGAGTTCCTCGATGGCCAGGTGCGCCTGCGAGGCAAGGTGGCCTCGGCGCTGATGTACCCGGTGGTGATGGCCTTCGTCGGCCTCGGGATCACCTCGATGCTGATGATCGTCGTCGTGCCGAAGATCACGCAGATCTTCGCCGATACCGGCAAGGCGCTGCCCTGGAACACGCGCTTTCTGATCTGGGCCAGCGACATCACCGGCGAGTGGTGGTGGCTGATGATCCTGCTCGGCATCGCCGCCTCGATCGGCTTTCGCCGCTGGAAGCGCGCGCCGAAGGGCCGGGCGCGCTGGGACCGGATCGTGCTCAGGGTGTGGGTGGTCGGCGACCTGGTGCGGATGATCGCTATCGCGCGGTTCTCCCGGACCCTCGGGACGATGCTCGCCAGCGGCGTGCCGCTGCTGCAGACCCTGGAGATCGTCAAGTCGATCCTCGGCAACACGGTGCTAGTCGACGTGGTCGAGGAGGCGCGCAAGGCGATCCGCGAGGGCGAGAGCGTCGCCGGGCCGCTGCAGCGCAGCGGGCAGTTTCCGCCGATGGTGACGCGGATGATCGCCGTCGGCGAGCGGTCCGGTCAGCTCGAGAGCATGCTCGAGACGGTCGCCGAGGCCTACGAAAACGAGGTCGAGCAGAAGCTTGGCCGGCTGACTGCTTTGATGGAGCCGCTGATCATCCTCACGATGGGTGCGGTGGTCGGCTTCATCGTTTTTTCGATCCTGATGC
Organism: Pseudomonadota bacterium; assembly: GCA_030591195.1. Next base: position 501 of record JAUVBO010000969.1, on the reverse strand, counting down.
CGATCCTCGACATGAACGAGTTGATCGGCTGACCAGAGGGGGGTGGCCGCGATGACGGACCTGACAGCGAGTAAGCAGAGTTGGATCGACTGGATCGGGCGCTGGCGCCGGCGGCTGCGGCGGCAGGCCAAGCGGGGGGATGCGTCGGGCATGACGCTGATCGAGATCATGGTCGTGGTGGCGATCATCGGGCTGATGCTCGGCACGGTGGGTGTGATGGCGTTCAGCAAGTGGAAGAAGTCCCAGGTGACGATCGGCAAGCAGACCGTCAGCAACATCCAGGGCGCGATCGAGCACTACGCCCTCGACAACCCGGGCAAGAGCTGCCCCAAGGAGCTCGCCGACCTGGTCGAGGACAAGCAGATCAGGAAAGTGCCGAAGGACCCGTGGGGCGAGGACCTGGTCTACAAGTGCCCCGGTGAGAACGACACCGAAGGCGCTGACATCTCGTCCAAGGGCCCGGACCAGAAGGAGGGCACCGATGATGACGTCAACTCGTGG
>JAUVBO010000530.1 GCA_030591195.1 Pseudomonadota bacterium | reverse complement strand
GTACACCGACCTGCTCGAGTACCTCTCGACCTCGTTCCCGCACGTGAGGACCGTCGGAGAGATCCCGTTCCACGGGACGATCATGGCTGACTTCGAGCCAGACGAGCTCGCGCCCCAGCTCGACTGCTCGCTGATCGAGGAGGACGAGCCGCCGGCCTACTACCTGGCGCTCTGCAGCGAGCAGCCGGTCGACTGTATCGGCTACAGCGTCGTCCAGGTCGGGCCGGAGGCGGTGGATGGTACCCGGGCGCGCCTGGAGACCACGCTCGACCAGGCCCGCCGGGACGTCGACCGGGCCCAGGACATGGTCCACGACCTGAAGATGGAGCTGGGGCGAGCCAACGAGGAGCAGGAGCTGCTGCGTGGCGAGCGGGAGCGCCTGGCCGAGGCACTCGAGCTGGCGTCGAGCGAGCCAGCTGGCGCGTCCGTGGCGGAGGCCGCGAGCCTGAAGATGCTCCAGCATCGGGCGGCCGAGCTCGAGACCCAGCTCGCCGGCGCCCGCCGCGACGTCGATCGGATGGCGGCCGCGGGCCGGCTGGTGGACGAGCTGCGTCAGGAGCTTGCTGCCTGCCGGGAGACCGACGCGGGGCGTGAGGTGGAGCTGACCGACCTCCGGGAGCAGCTCGCCGACGCCGAGCGTCGTGTGCTCGAGGCGAGCACCAAGGTGCGCCAGGAGGCGACGAGCCTGCGCCGGCATCAGCGCGAGCGCGATGAGGTGATCGCCAAGCTGCGCGACGAGCTCGGGCAGACGCGCAAGGCGCTGGGTGAGGCGCGGCAGACACTCCGCGCCTTTGACCGCGACAAGACCCTCCCGCAGTGGGAGATGGAGGTCACGCCTACCGACGGCGCCGGCGCGTCGGCGGTGGCTGCTCACCGAACTCGCGCCGCGAGCGCGGTGGACCGGGCGCAGGCGGCCCACGGTCGCCTGCGCGAGCTGGAGCAGGAGCTGGCCCAGGAACGTCAACGCAACGAGCAGCTGCGCGGTCGGCTCGAGGACCAGTCGTTGCGCGCCGACCAGGCGACCCAGCAGTCGGTGGAGGCGCGCGCGGCGGCGGAGACGGCGGCGGTCCGCAGCGAGGCAGCCAGGCAGGGGCTGCAGGAGATCAAGGCCCTCGCCGAGCAGCAGCGGCAGCGGGCCGAGGGAGCCGAGCGGCGGGCCGATACGTTGCTCAATCGTCTCGAACAGGACGCCGCCGAGCTGTCGCGGCTGCACCAGCGGCTCGCCGAGCTTCAGGGCCTGCGACAGGCCGATCAGTGGCGGATGGACGAGCTCACCGGCAGGCTGCGCGACGCCGAAGCCCGCCCGGTGGCCGGCGGCGAGGGCGCGTCGCCGGCGCCCACCCGCGTCCGTCCATCGCGGGAGGAGGGCGAGGTCAAGCGACTGCGGGAGACCCTCGCCAGGCGGGACGCCCGGGTGGCGGAGCTCGAAAAGGAGCTGATGAAGGAGCAGTCTCGCCACGAGGTGGCCGCGCGGCGGGCGACCGGCGTCGAGTCACAGATCGCTCAGCTCGAGGTCAAGCTCAAGCGGGCCGAGTCAGAGGCCTCGACCTTGAGCAAGTGGTCAGAGGAGCTCCGGGGCGAGCTGAAGGAGGCCCAGGGCGGAGATTCTCCGGTGCCGGCGACGCCCGAGCCAGAGGTCGGGGCCCTGCGCCACGAGCTCGCAGCGGCACGCAAGCGGGTCGAGGTGCTCGAGGCCCGCTCCGAGGCCCTGATGGATGAGGTGCGCGAGGGTCAGCAACAGCTCGCCGCGGGCGAGGAAGAGCTCGAGCTGGCGCGGAAGGCGGCCGATAACCAGGGACTGAACGACCTGCGGGCGCGGGCCGAGCAGGTCAAGCGGATGGAGCGGACGATCCGCGAGCAGCGCGAGCGGCTCGCCGAGCTCGAGCGGCTACAGGACCAGCTCCGCGACGGCGAGCAAGCGGCTGCCGAGCTGTCCGCCACTCGGCAGGACCTATCGACCCTCGAGCAGCGCGCCAAGGACGTCGACGCGGCCTCCGAGGAGCTCGAGCAGCTGCGGCTCGCGAGCCAGCGGTCGGCAGAGACCGAGCAGGAGCTGCGGCGCGAGCTGGAGCAGCTGCGGCGGCGGGCCGAGGCCCACGAGGCGGTCCCGGAAGCGGCCCAGCCGGCGCCGATCGGTGACATCGCCGCGGAGGACGCGGCGAGCGACGCCGCGGAGCTGATCGACCTGCGCGAGCGCCAGCTCGAGGCGTTGCTCGACGGTGCCCTGATGCACCGGGAGGAGGCCGAGGCCCTCGGCCTGCGGATCGACGATCTCAACCTCTTCGCCAGTGAGCTCGAGGCCGAACGCCAGCAGCTCACCGGTCGCTTCGAGCGCTGCGTCGAGGGCCGTCAGGAGCAGACAGAGAAACTCGATGCCCTCCGCGCCGAGCTCGTCGAGAAGGGACGTGACCTGGCGCGGGCCCAGGGGCTGCTCCGTCGCTACCAGGGCGAGGACGGCGGTCGCTAGCGAGGGGGCTCGGGTTCGCCTGGCCAGCGGCGAGCACGGCTAGCGTCAGCGCGCGATCGAGGGCAGCGCGATCTTGCCCAGGACCCGCGGGCCGGCGGCGCCGGTTGCCCGCGGGATGTTGCCGGGCCGACAAAACAGCGTCTCGTTGGCGAGCACGGCGAAGCCCACCGCCTCCTTGGCGTCGGGATCCATCCCGAGGCGACCGAGGGGGGCCACCGTTAGCGGCGCGAGGTGGCGCGCGAGCATCCTCAGCAGGGTGCTGTTGTGCACCCCGCCACCGGAGACGAAGAGCTGGTCCAGCCGCGGGTGCTCCGCCATCACGTGGCGCTCGATGGCGATCGCCACCGACTTGGCGGTCAGGCAAGTCAGGGTGGCGAGCAGATCGTCGAGCCGCTCGGCGAAGCGGTCGAGCAACGGGTAGACAAAGTCGCGGCCAAAGGTCTCGCGACCGGTGGACTTGGGTGGCGCCAGGGTGAAGTATGGGTGGGCCAGTAGCTCGCCGAGCAGGGCCTCGTCGATCCGTCCACGGCCGGCGCGTGCGCCGCCGCGATCGAAGGTCTCGTGGCCGGCGGAGGTGGCGCGGGCCACCGCGTCGAGGGCCATGTTGCCCGGTCCGGTGTCGAAGGCGAGCACGCCGTCGATGTCGGGGGGGACGATGGTGATGTTGGCGATGCCGCCGATGTTCAGCAGGCCGATGGTCCTGCCGGGCCGCGAAAAGAGCAGGTAGTCGACCAGCGGGATCAACGGCGCGCCGTGACCGCCAGCGGCCACATCGGCGACGCGGAAGTCGCAGATCACCGGGAGGCCGGTCCGCTCGGCGATCACCGCACCCTCGCCGATCTGCAGGGTCGCGCCACGGCGTCCGCGCGCAGGGTCCGGTGGCTCGTGGCGGGCGGTCTGGCCGTGGGAGCCGATCAGGTCGATCTGCTCAGGCTCGAGCGAGGCGCTTCGCATCACCGCGAGGGCGGCGTCGGCGAAGGTCTCGCCGAGGAGGAAGTTGAGCTGACAGAGATCGGGCGAGCGCTGGTCGGGCAGGCCCCAGATCCGCTGCTTGACCTGGGGCGGCAGGGAGAGGCTCTCGAAGGCGACCAGCTCGACGGCGCAGCTAGTGCCGTGCCCCTCGACGCGGACCACCGCCGCGTCGACACCGTCGGCGCTGGTCCCAGACATCAGCCCGATGATCGTCCGGCTCTGCTTCGCTCGGAGCGCTACCAGCGCCGCCAGCGGGTCGTCGCTACTGGTCAAGTGTCACTCCTCGATCACTGGACGGAGGAAGCCGTCCGCCTGTTGCAGCAAGCGCTCGGCCTCGGCACGGTCGATCCGCCGCCGCCCCATCACCACCGCGACCTTGGGGCTGTCGCCAGCGCGTCGCAGCAGCGCGGCGGCCTGACGCGGGCTGGCTCCGGTGAGCCGGGCAACGATCCGGGTCGCGCGGTGGCGTAGCTTGCGGCTCGTCGGACGCACGTCGATCATCAGGTTGTCGTGCACCTTGCCGAGCCGCACCATCGCCGCGGTGGAGAGCGTGTGCAGGGCAGCCTTGGTCGCCAGCCCGGCCTTCATCCGGGTCGAGCCGGCGATCAGCTCCGGTCCGACGTCGAGGGTGATCACCAGGTCGAGGCGGCCCTC
>JAUVBO010000065.1 GCA_030591195.1 Pseudomonadota bacterium | reverse complement strand
GTTCGCCTCACGCTCTCGGCCGGGCAGAGACGCGAAGGACCGCCGAGCAGCCGACACCAAGCGACTGGACCAAAAGCAGGGAGGGGAAGTGTGATGATGCGGCGGCTGTCTCCTCGCGGGTCGTTCCTGGCGCTGGTCTGCTGCGCGACAGTGGCCGTGACGTTGTCGCCGGGCTCGGCCCAGGCCAACCTCGTCGGGCCGATCTTCTCCGGGCCCACGTCGGCCGACCCCATGGTGGTCTACTGGAACCCAGCCGCGATGACCCTGCTGTCGCGCACCTCGGGGATGCTCTTCGGCGGGGTGACCGCCATCGCCACCGACTACGACCGCACCACACCGAGCGCCTTCGACGGCAGCGCCTTCGCCACCGCCAAGCTGCGCGTGCCGCGGCCCGAGCTGGGGTTCGGCCTGGTCAGCGACCTCGGCCTCTCGCGGGTCGATTTCTGGAAGCGGCTGCGCTTCGGCGTCGGGATGGCGATCCCGGTGCTCGACGGCGCCACCTGGGACCTGACCTACGACGGCAAGCCGTCGTCGTCACGCTACTTTGGCCTCGAGGCGCGGCAGGTACACATCCTCATCCGGCCCGCCATCGCCTTCGAGGTCAGCCGCCACGTCTCCGTCGGCATCGGCCTCGACATCTATCCGGTGATGATGCGCCAGGCGGTGATGATCGACTTCGGCGCCAGGGTCAACCAGCTCGCCTGCGCGGTCAACGAGACCCAGTGCCTGCTCGACGCGCCGCTGCCGCGCGAGGACCCGACATACGACGGTCTCTCGGTCATCGACGGCGCGGGGGTCGCCCTTGGCATCAGCGCCGGGTTGCTGGTCAGCCCCGCCCGCTGGCTGCGGCTCGGCTTGACGGTCCAGAGCGGCGGCGGCGCCACGGGCCTGCCGGTGGAGATCGAGGTCGGTCTGCCGGAGGCGGTGGCCGACTTCATCCGCACCAGCCTGCCATCGGTGCGGATCCCCGAGCTCAAGGCCTCCGGCGAGATCATCGTCGACGTCGCGCCGCTGACCCTCATCGCCGGGGCCTCGTGGCTGCCCACCGAGAAGCTCGAGTTCGAAGCGTTGTTTCACTTCACCCGCAAGTCGAAGCTGTCGATCCTCATCGGCGACGTCCAGCAGACCAGCTCGAAGCTGATCTCCGACCAAGTCCTGATCCGCTCGTTCACCGACGACTGGCACGTGGGGCTTCGCGGCAGCTACCGGGTGCTGCCATCGCTGCGGGTGGGCCTCCGCAGTGAATATGATCCCAGCTCGCGGACCGAGCGCTTCTTCAGCCCGGTGAGCCTCGACTTCGACAAGATACAGATCGAGTTTGGCCTGGCCTGGCAGGTCCGGGACTGGCTGCGGATCTATGCCGAGTACGCCCATTTCTTCTTCTTCCCCGTGGAGATCGACGAGAGCTCCTTCGCCCCAAATGCCCAGCCGACGACGCCGGAGGCGTCCGGCCTCGACCGCCCTCACCCTTTGGGCCGGTACGACGGTCAGGCCAACCGGGTCGCCGTTGGCTTGCTTTTTGCGTTATAGGAACATCACGGGGGAGAAAGCGCCGGGAGGCATGGCTCACAAGTCACTTTCTAACCGCGTGTGATGAAGTCACATTCTTCAGCACCCAGGGGGGCGTACCCTCCCGGAGGGGAGTTGATTCTCACCCCACATTGAAGTAAAAGTCACACCTCTCTCTGCCTGGGTGGCGGGAGGAAGGCATGAAGGTGGCGGGGCGAAGCCCAAGTGCTCGGCCCCCCCAAGCAGGCGAACTCACGGTAGCTTCATGACGCTGGTCTACATGTTCCCCGGTCAGAGCTCGCGGTATCCCGGGATGCTGTCCAAGCTCGCCGGACTGGATCGACGCGCCGCCGAGGTACTGGCCGCGGCCTCGGAGTTCCTTGGCCGCGACCTCGCCGCCCACTATCACGAGGACAACCCGGATGCCTACGCGCGAAACACCGACATTCAAGTCGGTGTCTTCGTCGCCAATCAGATGTTTCTCCAGATCCTCGAGGGCGGCGGCCTGCAGGCCTCGGCGTCCCTCGGGCTGAGCCTCGGCGAGTGGAACCACCTGGTCCATATCGGCGCGTTGCCCTTCGACGAGGCGCTGCTCGCGGTGCAGCAGCGGGGCGAGGCCTACGACGCCGGCCCTCGGGGGGCCATGGCCTCGGTGTTCCCGATCACCCTCGAAGAGCTGACCGAGGTCGCCCAGCGGGCGAGCGACAAGGGCCTGGTCGAGGTGGTGAACCTCAACTCCCCTCGCCAGCAGGTGCTGTCGGGCGAGACCGCGGGGATCGACGAGGCGCTGCGGATCCTCGAGGAAGAGCACTACGTCGAGGCGCGGATCATCGAGCGGCGGGTGCCGATGCATGCCTCGACCTTCGCCCCCGTCGGCGCCCGCTTCGGCGATTATCTCGCGTCGCGGGTGGCCTTTCGCGCCCCGACGCTGCCCTACCTGCCCAACCGGCTGGCCGAGCTGCTCGCGGCGCCCGAGCCGGCCCGAATGGTCGAGCTGCTGTCGACTCATGTCCACCGGCCCGTGCTGTGGCAGCGGTCGGTGGATCTGGTGCTCGAGCGCTGGCCCGAGGCGACGTTGATCGAGGTCGGCCCGCGGACGGTGCTCTACAACCTGCTCGACCGCAAGTGGCACCGGGGGGTGAAGAAACGCCACACCGACACGATGGAGGACACCGCGGCACACCTCCGGCAGCTGATCGAGGAGCTCTCGTGTTCGAAGACGTGATCAAGCGGGCCCGCCGCCGGCCGCTGCATGCCCGGGGTGAGACCACCGTCGAGGTGGCCATCGACCGGACCGAGATCGAGCGGCTGCTGCCCCATCGCGACCCGCTGCTGCTGGTCGACCGGATCAGCGAGGTCGACCTCGAGGCCCAGACCCTGCGGGCCCACCGACGCATCGATCCGGCGGACCCAGTCTTCGCCGGACATTTTCCCGACGAGCCGATCTACCCGGGGGCGCTGCAGGTCGAGGCCATGGGGCAGGCGAGCATCTGCCTGCACCAGCTGCTCGAGCTGGGACGCGCCGAGGTACGACCGCAGGACCGGCCTCAGGCGCTACGACTGCTGCGCGTGCACCACGCGCTGTTCATCGCCGAGGCCCGGCCCGGCGACCAGCTGACGCTGCTCTCGCGGCGACTGGAATCCGGCAGCTACACCGTGATCTGCGCCGCGCAGGTGCTCAAGGACGAGAAGATCTGCGCGATGGCGGTCATGGAGGTGTTCCTGGCAGAAGGCGACTGATCGTCTCAGGGGCGATCGGCGCAGCACGCATAGTTTCAGCACGCATAGTTTCAGCAGTGCAGAGGTATACGGTGGAACAGCAAAGCGAGCGGACAGTCATCACGGGGATGTCGATCAACACCGCGCTCGGCGACAACCTCGAGGAGTTCTACGAGAACCTGATGGCCGGCAAGTCGGGGATCCGCCGCTGGACCGCCATCGACCCCGACAAGATCTATTCCAAGGTCGGCGGGGATCTTAGCCACTACGACGCGAAGCCGAAGCTCGAGGCGCTGCAGCAAGCGTTGCCGGAGCGCACCTTCAAGCGGCTACGCAAGCTGTTCAAGAAGGCGCCGTTCTCCACCAAGCTGACCCTGCTCTGCGCGGCGGACGCCTTTCTCGACGCGGGGCTGATCGGCAAGTACGACCCCCACCGGGTGGCATTGATCGTCGGCGGCCACAACCTCAACAAGCTCTACCAGCACGACAACCAGACGCGGTTCCTCGAGGAGCCCGACTACATCGACGGACTCGCCTCGCTGCTGTCGCTGGACACCGACCACGCCGGCTCGATCTCGGAGGTCTTCGGCCTCTGCGGTCCGATCTACACCATGGGCGGCGCCTGTGCGAGCGCCAACATCGGCCTGCGCAACGCGCTGGACGAGCTGCGCTATCACGACTACGACGTGGCGGTGGTGGTGGGGGCGGCCCTCGAGTTCGCGCCGATGGACCTGCACGCGATGGCGCTGATGGGTGCGATCTCCTTCCAGAGCTTCAACGAGGAGCCCGAACGCGCGAGCCGCCCCTACGACTCCCATCGCGAGGGGTTCGTGCCGAGCCACGGCGCCGCGGCGCTGATCGTCGAGCGCCTCGACCACGCCCAGCGACGTGACGCCCGGATCCACGCCGAGGTGTTGCACGTGACCGCGCTGTCAGACGCCTGCCACCTGCCCCAGCCGTCGGTGGAGGGCCAGTCACGGACGATGGCGCGGCTGCTGCAGAAGTCCGGGGTCAAGCCGGAGGAGGTCGACTACATCAGCGCCCACGCGACCTCGACCCCCCTCGGCGACGCGACCGAGATCAAGTCGATCAAGCAGGTCTTCGGCGCTCACGCCAAGAAGCTCAAGATCAACGCGCCGAAGTCGATGCTCGGCCACACCTGCTGGTCGGCCCCGGCGGTGGAGACGGTGGCGGCGATCATGCAAATGAAGCACGGCTGGCTGCACCCTTCGATCAACATCGACAACATCGATCCGGAGATCGACCTCGACGTCTGCGCCAACGAGCGAACCCCGCACCAGATCCGGACCTTCATCAAGAACTCTTTTGGCTTCGGCGGCATCAACTGCTGCGCACTGATCCACCGCTGGGAAGAGTAGCGGGATAGACCGATGATCTACTTCATCACCGGAGGCTCCCGGGGCATCGGGGCAGAGCTCGTCACCTCCGCAGCGCGCCTGGGTCACGACGTGGCCTTCACCTTCCTCAGCGGGGAAGCCCAAGCCCAGCAGGTGGCCGAGCAAGCGAGCAAGCTCAACCCCGGCGGGAAAATCCGGCCCTATCTCCTCGACGTCAAGGACGCGCAGCAGGTGGAGCGGGTGGTCGATCAGGTGCTCGACGAGCTCGAGACGAGCGACGTGGTGATCAACAACGCCGGCATCAACCGCGACAACCTGCTGGTCTCGATGGACGACGACGAGTGGCACGAGGTGATCGAGACCAACCTCTACGGGCCCTTCTTCATCTGTCGCCATGTGCTGCCAACGATGATGGCGGCGCGCTTCGGGCGGATCATCAACATCTCGTCGCTGGTCTGCGGCGGCGCCGCGGGCCAGGCCAACTACGCCGCCTCGAAGGCGGGGCTCAACGGCCTGACCCAGACCATCGCCAAGGAGTACGGCCGCAAGGGGATCACCGCCAACGTCGTCGTGCCGGGCTTCTTCGAGACCGACATGACCCGCGAGAGCTTGCCCGAGCACATGCGCGATTTCTGGCGCAACTACTGCCCGGTGCCCAAGGGCCGCGTCGGCGACCTGCCGGAGCTAAGCGCGGCGATCAACTTCCTCGCCTCCAAGGAGGCCTCCTTCATCAACGGCCAGGTGATCAACGTCACCGGCGGCCTCGACTGGGGGCCGTGACCTCAGGGGGAATGTCCCATTCCCCCTCGCCACCCTTCGGGTGGCTCACCCCCAATTTCGCTGCGCTCACTCGATGGGCATTGGTGTTCGATCGAGCTTGGGTGCCTCGAGACAACCGGGAGTGCTGCAGACGCCACCGGCGTCCTCGACTGCTGGCCGTCGTGATCATGGGGGCTGTCCCAGACCCCCTCGCCACCGAAGCTTCGCTCACTCGATGGGGTCCGGTCGCGCAGGGGGCTGCAGGATGCCTCCTGCAGGGCGTACCGACGCGCTGCTGTCGCCAAAGGCGGCAGCTGAAGCCAAAGGTCCGAGCGCCGGTGGCCCGCCGGTCCGTAGGACCGCCGGGGCGTCCGTGTGCATCCCAAAGGAGGCATCCTGCAGCCCCCGTCACGGCAAACGTCGGGGGAATGCCGTAGTATCGCGGGCCTTGCGGGGTCCATGTATTGGGTGGTAAGAGGGCCGATTGGATCCTCGTCGGGTCCGACGAAGGTCGAGAGGTTCTCATGGCAACGCAGGCCAAGCCCCGCCGGGTAGGGATCGAAAAAATCTGGGCCTACCCGAGCTCGATGTTCCTCGACCTGGATCAGCTGGCCGAGGCGCGAGGCGCCGAGCCGAACTACGCCTCCAAGGTGCTGCTCGGCAAGGAGCGGTCGGTCAACCCGACCTGGGAGGATCCGGTCACCAACGCGGTCAACGCCGCCAAGCCGATGCTGACCGAGGCGGACCGAGCCAACATCGAGCTGCTGATCTTCGGCACCGAGTCATCGCCCGATCAGGGCAAGCCGATGTCGACCTTCGTCTTCCGCCACCTCGGCCTGCAGCCCAACTGCCGCAGCTTCGAGACCAAGCACGCCTGCTACGGCGGGACGGCGGCGCTGATGATGGCCGCCCACTGGGTCGCCAGCGGCATGGCGCCAGGCAAGAAGGCCCTGGTGGTGGCGGCCGATCAGGGGCGGATGCACCTCGGCCAGCCGTGGGAGTACGTGCTCGGCACCGGGGCGGTGGCGATGCTGGTCAGCGAGCAACCGGATGTGCTCGAGCTCGAGCTCGGTGCCCACGGCTACTGGACCGACGAGGTCGGCGACACCTTCCGGCCGACCTCGACCGAGGAAGCGGGCAACACCGAGAGCAGCGTCTACTGCTACCTCGAGGCGCTCGCGGGGGCCTACGACTGCTTCAAGGGGAAGGTCGGGCCGATCGACTTCGCGACCCACTTCAAACACCACGTCTACCATGTGCCCTTCTGCGCGATGGCCTACCGGGCCCACCGCACCTTGCTGCGCCAAGAGTCCGAGCAGCGCGTCCGCCGCGCGGCGGCCGAGGAACACTTCGACCTCAAGGTGCGGCCGAGCCTGCGCTACATCCAGCGCGTCGGCGGCACCTACACCGCGTCGACCTTCTGGGCGCTGATCGGCCTCATCGAGAGCCAGCCGCAGCTGCAGCCTGGTGACCCGATCGGCATCTTCGCCTACGGCTCGGGCTCCTGCGCCGAGTTCTACCGGGCGCGGGTCGGTGACCGAGCCCACGAGCGAGTGGCGGCGATCGACATCGGCCAGCTGGTCGACGCGCGCTACCAGCTGACCGTCGAGCAGTACGAGGCGGTGGAGCGCGAGCGCACGGGATACATCGATCAAGCGACCTACCAGCCGCCAACCGAGGGGCTCGACGAGCTCTACCAGCGCCGCTACGCCGGCGCCGGACGGCTGGTGCTCAAGGGCCTCGACGGACACTTCCGTCGCTACGACTGGAGCTGAGGCGCTCTCTTCAAGGGATGGTCGGGCGATGCGCGTGAGCTGCGAGACGAAGAGAGATCCTGTCTGGCGCATCCGCCTCGAGGCGGACGATCGAAGCCGGCCGGGCGAGATCGTGCTCAGCGCCAAGGGGCTGATGCAGCTCGGCACGCTGCTCGGCGAGGCGACCGCGGACGAGCGCTGCCGGGTCGTGGTGCTCGAGGGATCGGGCGGCAGCTTCTGCCGCGGGATGGACCTCGAGGCGTTGATCGATCAGCCAGCGACCCACGCCTCCACGGGCGTCCGCCAGTTCGCCCAGGTCCTGCGTGCGGTGCGTGGCTGCCCGAAGACCGTGATCGCCCTGGTCGACGGCGTGACCGTGGCTGGCGGCGTGGGCCTGGCCGCCGCCGCCGACCAGCTGATCGCCACCCGACGCTCGAGCTTCGGCCTGCCCGAGGTGGTGCTCGGGATGGTCCCCTCGATGGTGTTGCCGCTGCTCTATCAGCGGATGGCGCCGCAGAAGGCCCGCTGGCTGGCCTTGCTCGGCCAGAGCGTCACCGCCGAGGAGGCGGCCGCCGCGGGCCTGGTGGACGAGGTGGTCGACACGGCCGAGGACCTCGAGCGGCGCTTGCGCCAGCTCGCGCGCCAGCTGCTGCGCCTCAACCCGCGGGCGGTGCATCGGCTGAAGCAACTCGGCCGGCGAGTCGCCGAGCTCGGCTGTGACGAGGCGATCGAAGCCGGGGCGGCCTACACCGGGGAGATCCTCGCCAACGCCGACAACATCGCCCACGTGCGTAGCTTCCTCGCCGGCGAGCCGCTGCCCTGGTTCGAGCGCTATCGCCCGACACGAACGGCGGAGAGAGGAGAGGACCGATGAGTGATCGCACCTCGACCCTGGTCGAGCTCGAGCGCCCCGACGAGGAAGTCGTGGTCTTGCGGCTGTCGGACAAGAGCGAAAGGAACGCGCTGAGCGAGGCGTTGGTGGAGCAGCTGCTCGCGCGACTGACCGAGGTCGCCGAGGATCAGACCGCCAAGGTCTGCGTCGTCGCCGGGCTCACCGACATCTTCTGCTCGGGCGGCCACCGCGACATGCTCTGCGACCTGGCTCGCGGCAAGATCGCGGCCTCGGACATCATGGTCTCGCGCGCGATGCTCGAGGTGCCGATCCCGACCATCGCCGCGATCGAGGGCCACGCCGTGGGCGGCGGCCTGACCCTCGGGCTCTGCTGCGACATGGTCCTGATGGCGCGCGAGAGCCGCTACGGCTGTAGCTTCATGAACATGGGCTTCACCCCGGGCATGGGCACCACCCGGCTCCTGGCGCTGTCGGTTGGTGAGCACCTCGCGGCCGAGATGATGTACGGCGGCCAGTACTTCCGCGGCTCTCACTTCCAGGGCCGGGGGATCAACTACGTGCTACCCCGGTCCCAGGTCTTCTCCAAGGCGATGTCGCTGGCCCGCCGCATCGCCGACAAGCCACGCTTCGCGCTCGAGCTGCTCAAGCGTGAGCTGTCGCTGACCAAGCGGCAGGCGTTCGAGCAGGCGCGCAC